>CAZOHR010000202.1:0-6946 GCA_964579045.1 uncultured Bacteroidales bacterium
GGGGCAAAGGTTGATTGGGACGAAGTAAGTAAAAGCGTAATAATAACTAAGTAGGAGATAGCTTATCATAGTCAGCCTGTATGAACGCGTTGTTGACCAGGGCATTCCGATTCGTCGGGTGAACATCACCTGCAATAAGGTCGTTCTCGAAACTCCCCAGAGCCAGCAACTCAGTCTGTTTGACAGCTCTGATAAAGATCTTGAGCGCAACCACAAAATACAAAAAGCTATACTCAGCGTTAAAAAGAGGTTCGGAAAAAATGCTATTCTCAAGGGTATGAACCTCGAAGAAGGCGCTACTACGACGGAGCGCAACAAGCAGATTGGAGGTCATAAGAGTGGCGAGTAGACCGAGAGCCAAAATGCCCATATCCGAGAGAGCAAAACAGTTTATGCCTTTCGCCGCCGTCAAAGGACTTACGGAGGCACTGACGAAAAAGGAAAAAGTCATAGTGCCGAAGGTCGTATTATCCGAGGAAATGGCGGTTGATCTTAACGAAAAGATGGTACAGCTACACAAGGGCACTGTGGCTACCGTCACCTATTTTTATGATGACGAGTATCTCAAGATAACGGGCGTGGTAGTCCTTTTTGATAAAGTAAACCAGATTCTTCGGATATTAGATACCAAGATACCCTTTAATGCTATTCTGGACATTGAATTCCCAGAGTAAAGGAACGGGTGCTGTATTTGTTTTGTAGACTGTCAAAACGGTGTCGTTGCAATGGTGAGGGCCAATAGAATTTAAGCCACAAGGGAAAAAACAACGGTGTACTTGTAAACGGGCAGGGCTATTTTTTTGTGCATTTATAACAACTTGAAATTAAATTTTAAAGCATTATGGCAAAAATGTCAAGTAATCTTGTTTTTTGTCGAAATGTATGATATTATATAATCGTTATTAAATTTCTATTGGAAATGGGCAGACTTATTGAAAAGTAATGATGCAATGATAAAGGGTCTAAGGGCAAATAGTCTATAACCTCCAGTTGCATTTTGCAATAGATATTATCAGCTAAAAGTGGGGTTTGATAAGTCTTATTATTGCGATAACAGTGCAAACTGTTATCGCTTTTTTGTTTTTGATGTATTTATATAAACTGGAGGCGATTTGATGATGCTTTTAAAATCTCTCAATAAAAGGTGCGAGCTTTCACAAAAAACTTTTGGAAAATGGCGAATACCGCACAGACAACTTAGTATGATTGTAAAAACTCTCTTTTCATATCTTATTATTTCTATTATATTTTTTCAGTGCTTAGTATCTATGTCTTATGCACAACCTGAAAAAACTCATAAAAATGTACTAACAATCCATGCACAGGATCAATTTTTACCTGCGAACATAGTCATGGATGGCACGTTATACAAAGCATTAAAATCCTCGCCAAATTTCAACATTTCAATTTACAGCGAATTTTTAGAAACAATTAGATTTGTATCAAAAGAAATGCTCGATAAGGCGTATGAATTAATGCAAACAAAATATTCCAATATGAAGTTTGACCTTATAATAATTACCGATGATATTTCCTTGGACTTCATGCTGGATAAAGGGACACATATTTTTCCGAATGTACCGACCGTTCTATGCGGTATTTCAGACGGGTACATAAATATTAGCAAATTAAATAATCTGATTACTGGCAATTTTAAATTTGTTGATATAAGGGAAAATATTAATACAATTTTGGAAACACAACCAAATACTAAAGAGATAGCCGTTGTAATTGGAAAAAGTCAACAGGATGCGTATTATGAGAAACTCGTCCGCCAGGCATTTGATGAGAATATTGGCAGAGTTAGAGCAAATTACATTGCTGGACTTAGCCTCAAAGACACTCAAGAGAAAATTTCAAAATTGCCGCCTGATAGTGTCATTTTGTATGTCACAATGTATTTTGACGGGAATGGCAAGGGGTATAACCCAAGAGATGTCATACCGCTTCTTCGACAAACCGCAAACAGACCGATTTATGGGATATCAGAAACATATTTGGGTTATGGTATAGTGGGGGGTAATCTGGTAAGTTTTGTTGATATAAGCCAAAATGCAGCAGACATTGCTCTTAGGGTTTTAAATGGCGATAGGCCATCTTCCATACCTATTGAAGTTTCCAAAAATAAAAACTATTTTGATTGGCAGGAACTTAAGCGTTGGAATATAGATGAAAATAGTCTGCCTGTTGGCAGTATAGTGCAAAATAAAACATTAACTTTATGGGATACAAATCAATATCAGATAATTGGAATTTTAGTTTTTATCATAATTCAAACCATTCTTTTGATTCTTCTGTTCATTCAACTTAGAAGAAACAGAAAAGCTATGAAGTTAATTGCAACAAACGAAGCACGGCAAACAGAAATGGTGTCCAATATATCCGATGTTATTACAATAGTTGATAAAGAAGGGAACATTAAATACAAAAGTCCAAATATTGAAAAACATTTTGGATGGGAGCAAAACGATTTAAATGGACAAAACTATTTAGAAACAGTCCATCCCGACGATAGGGAAGTCATTCAAAATAAGTTTGTTGAACTTTTAGAAGGTGGCAAAGGGGCAAGTACGACCGTTGAATATCGTTATAAAAATAAAGATGGTAGCTATTCGCCAATAAAGCTCACTGCAGTAAACCTTATAAATAATCCTGATATAAACGGGATATTGGCTAATTATCATGATATTACTGAGCAAAAACTAAAAGATGAGCAACTTATATTTTCCAGTTGCCATGACAGTTTGACAGGTCTATACAACAGAAGAAAGATAAAAGAGGAAATAGAACGGCTGCAAGCTAATGGGGATGTTCCAATATCAATTCTAATGGGTGATGTAAATGCTTTAAAGCTTGTTAATGATGCTTATGGACTTGCAAGCGGTGATGCAGTTATCAAAAAAATTGGAGAGATAATTTTAGAAGTTGGCGGCGAAGAATCGATTTGTGCAAGGTATGGGGGAGATGAATTCGTAGCGATATTCCCTGGGCTGTCATTTGATGAAGCTTGCATTAAAGTTGAAGATATTAAAAATCGCCTTTCAAAAGAACAAACGGAAAAGTTGATTCTTAGTGTTACATTTGGTGTTGCCACAAAAAGCGATGAAGAAACTACATTGCAAAGTTGCTTGAAATTGGCGGAAGAAAGAATGTACACCACCAAACTTTTAGACGGTAAAAACATCAGAAGTTCGATAATTGATAATTTGAGAATCGCACTTGAAGAAAAAACGGGAGAAACACGAAAACACTGCGAAAGAATGGCGGATATGTCAGAACAACTCGGTCAGAAGTTCGAATTCAAAAATTTTGAGATTGCAAATATCAGACTTTTGGCACTTCTCCATGATATAGGAAAGACATCAATACCCGACTACATTATACATAAGCCAGACAAGCTAACTGATGAGGAGTACACAATAATACAAAAGCACTGTGAGATAGGATTTAGAATTGCCAATACAATGCCAGAAATTGTCCCTATTGCAAACGATATTCTATGCCATCACGAGAGATGGGATGGTAATGGTTATCCGCAAGGGATTGATGGAGAAAATATACCTCTAAATGCACGGATTATTGCATTGCTGGACAGTTTTGACGCCATGACACACGACAGACCATACAGGAAGGCAATGAGCCATGAGCAGGCAATCGAAGAAATAAAACGCTGCTGCGGTAAACAGTTTAACCCAGAAATTGTAAAGGCTTTCTTAGAATATATTGCTTAATTATTCGATGTTGATATATTGAACTGTACCCCGATGAGCGGACAATTTTTATTGTATCCGTTCTACCTACTGGAACAGCTGAAGAAGTTTATAATGGTCCTGGAATCTCTGTGTTGATGTCAAGTGAAAAACCAGCAAGGCATTGCAAGTGAAAAACCAGCCATTAATTTTATGCCGCGAAAGGCACTTTGCATGAGGACAACATATGTTAGGCTTTTCGCCTTGGCAACTAAACCGCATAGCGGTGCGGGTTGGCGGTGTTGCCATGAATGACATATGTTGTTAGAGGCTCGTGTCAAGTGCACCGTGGAATAAATTTATTGGCTGGTTTTTCAGTTGACATTAACACATGGCGGAGCCGTTCAACTGGGAGGATGGCGTGTTGGAACAGACAGCCTCTATCAGTGGGATAATATCAAATTCCAGCAATATTGCATCTAATCCTCAAAAACCTTGTCGCGAATGTTTTTCAACTACGTCTCAAAACGTGTATCAAATTCGGCTGTCATAATCTATAGGGGCGGAACTTTTTTGTTTATCCTGAATACCTGATGTGATAACTAACAAGTAATAACAAATAGGAGGTTTGATAATGATAAAAAAAATCACGTTGGTCTTTTTGTTTCTGTTCATTGCTGCCGGGCATTGTTTGAAATAAATGAAGTGCTGTTCTATTATGAACAGCAATTATTGGGAGGATGAATTATATGTCTAATCAATCATATTTTGATGAAAATTAGCGAATAAAATTTTTTATAAGTTTTCTTATTTCTTCAAAAAAAATACATTATAAAAGGAGTATACAAATGAAAAATAATCTTAAGAGGCAACTTTCAAGGTTAATGGTAATAATATTTATTTTAACAAATATTATTACCATCGGCACATTCAACAATGGTGTATTTGCAACGGGGGTAACAACGGTATCTTATGACTTTAATTCCGCACTTGGAACTGATTGGACAGCTATAAACGGCACATGGATTTGTGATACAACAAATGGTGTTGCAAAACAAACTTCAACAGGTTCGGGTGATCCCAAAAGACTTGTGCTTAACAAAAGTGGCTACAACATAAGTTATAGTACTGCACAAATGATTACTGCAAAAATCAGAGTGGATAATTGGGTCGATGGTGCCAGTGCAAGGGCTGGCGTAGGTCTTCTATGCGACTTGTCAACAGGTAATGGTTATAACTTATTATTTAATAATGACCATAGCACCGTAAAATTTTTAAACGATGGTGTTGCATGGGGAGGATCATATACCTTTAACTGGAGCAATAACACTTGGTATTGGTTTAAACTCAAATTAGAAAGCAATGTTTTGTCTGGTAAAATATGGGCAGAAGGTACGGAAGAACCCTCGATTTGGGCATACACTCAATCAATTGGTTCAACATCTTGGAATAGAGCAAGTGGTAATCCTGGGTTGCTTAGCTGTTCTTACGGAGAAGGTGGATATGCTACAACCTCATACGATGACGTAACTATAAGTGACCCCACAAATATTACGCCAACACCGACTTCTACACCAAATATTACGCCAACAAATGTTGCACTAAATAAAACAGCGACAGCAAATAGTCAAACAAGTACAAGCGAATCGGCGCAATATGCGGTAGATGGTAGCACAACCACAAAATGGTGTTCTATAAATAAAGACATAGATGGAAATCGTTGGCTCAAGGTTGATTTAGGCAATACTTACGACATATCTCGTTACATCGCAAAACATGCTGGTGCTGGTGGCGAAGGGACAACCTATAATACAAAAGATTTTTTATTGCAGGTTAGCAATGATAATACTAACTGGACAACAGCAGACACTGTTGTGGGGAATAATGCTAATATTACTGATAAGTTGGTAACGACAAGTGCACGGTATGTGAGATTATACATAACAAATGCTGAAAACACAGGTTCCAATTACGCTACAAGAATTTATGAATTTGAGGTGTATGGAGTTCCTTCCGATTCCACCACACCAACATCACCCCCTGTTGTAACTCCTACGCCCAATCTTAACCCAACACTTAACATTGGCGACTATATTCAGATGGGAGCATATTATGGCGAACCAATACTATGGCGTTGTGTGGATATTGATGAGAATAGGCCTTTAATGCTTTCAGATAGAATTTTAACTATTAAGGCGTTTGATGCAAAAGGAAATCATCCTCCTGACACTTACTATCGTTTATATTACGGTTCTAATTTTTGGGAAAAATCAAATATTCGTTCTTGGCTTAATTCCACCGCAAGTGAAAATAATGTTAACTGGCTTTGTGGCGTTCCTCCTACAATAGGCAATGTTCAATATTTCAATGCCTATGCATCAGAAAAAGGGTTTTTAGCAAATGGTAATTTCTTGGAAAGTGAACTCAACGCTATTAAATCTATTGCACAAAAATCACTTTTAAATGAAGTTGACAAGGCAATAGCAACAAATGGAAATTATTATTACTATGCAGATACATCAATATCGAATGCATTAGGAAATTATGATACAGCTTATGCACATACTGTAACTGATAAAATTTTTTTATTGGATGTAAAGCAGGTTAGTAAGGTATATCAAAATGCAAGTATACTTGGTGCAAGCTATTATATGGGCAAACCTACTCAACAAGCAATAAATAATTCAGAATATAAAACTGGTATGGCAACAGGTGCCAATATGTCCTATTGGCTTCGTTCGCCCAATGGGCACTCATCTTTTAGTGATAAGGTATACTGCGTTAAAGGTGATGGCAGTATTAATGAGAATTCGGCGGTTACATCCATCATTGGAATCCGACCCGCTTTCTACTTAGATAAACAATTGGTGCTTTTCAACTCGAAAACAGGAACTGCACAGTCACCATACGCTATCAAAAAAGAAGTGATCCCTCCAACGATTTCAAATCCCAGTTTAATTGCTTCGGATATTACGCACACATCCATTACACTTAATTGGTTGAAAGCGAATGATAATGTAACAACTCAGGACAATCTACAGTATTCTTTATATTATTCAACCAGTAATATACCAGCTGATGTTGCATCAATTGAAAATAACGCTACAATTTTTGGTACTTACACAAAAGATATTGCACAAAAAACTGTTACTGGCTTGACACCACTAACTACATATTACTTCGCAGTTATTGTTATGGATGGCGATGAAAACAAAAGCTGCTACAGTATACAAACCGCTCAAACTGTTGTTGCACCG
>CAZOHR010000203.1:0-6917 GCA_964579045.1 uncultured Bacteroidales bacterium
AGTGCGATAAATGCTAGTGGAATAAATAGAAATAAATACTTCATAGTAATCAATTTTAATTTAGTGTAAAAGTAACTAGCCTTTGTTAAAGACTAGTCCACGAAAACAAGGATTTTAAGACAGTAAATCTTTTCTAAACAAGGATTACGATTCAATTAACCAGCAACATAATTACAATATGTACTATAGCATCGAGAAGATTTCGTTATATTTATAGAAAAATGGATTTAAAACTGCTTTCCTGGAGCTCCCCAATCTTCTTTGTCGGCATCGCCCATTTTCCATTGCCAACCAACATTATACGAATTCATTTCAATATCAGTAACAATATCCCATAGCCAATATGGTCGAGAAGGGCTTGACTTACGACTCATATAATCGCAACCCGTTGTATTCTTCTCAACGTTATTTGGAACAAGATCCCCATCATAATCGTCGGTGCATGCATAATTTGCCATTTTTAGTCCCCACCAACTTACCAATTCCTTCCTGTGATTATTCTCATGTCTCATATTCACTGCAAATGCATCTATTCCTTTGTCACAAACTCCACTCATTGTGCCATCAGGGTTTGGTCTATTCATTGAAAGTTTATCTGGTAAGTTTTCTGATAAATCAATCCTGTCTGCAAAGGCATCGTATCTAGCAAAAATATTCGGGTCGGTATACATTTCAGGTGCTGGATCTAAACAGTTTACAAGTGCTAGACCAGTAATAGCTTTATCTTGGGGTGGAATTGTCGCCCATACTTTAATATTTACACCCTTTACTGCTGCTTTGGTTTGCATCCAGTAATATGTCCAATTAGGCCAATTGTCTTCACTAGCATTGTTTTTTGCATCGCGAGGGTAGAAAATTTGAATTTCTGTTTCTGGGGAATTGCAATCACATTCTTCACCAAAGTATTCAAGTTTTATGTTCTTTTTTCCAAATTTCTCGTTCTCTCGTGGCATATTTTCAGCTTTATAATCTACCCCAACGCCATATTCGGCATTTGTTTTTATTAAGTAATCTTCATTTGGTTCCATGCTCCAAAATGCGCTTTCTGAGTCTTCAACTTTTTCGCCGTTATAGAAAATGTGCGAGAATAATCTGATTTTTATTGTCCCCGGATCATCTTCACTAAATACAAATTTGTTGACATCATAGCCGTGGGAATTGCTAACTGTATGTCCCGCTTTAGGCTTTTCAACTTTGCAAAAATTCATATCATAGGCCTTACTCTTAAATATTGCACCATCTTTTTTGTACACTGCCTTTACTCTTACTTTTCCTGATGTTTCGCCAGTAGCTTTTAAAACAAGACTTGGTTTTGCACCTCCTTGATTAGTAATTGTCTCAGGGTGTTTGTCTGATAGATATTCAATTTCAAATTTCTCAAAAACTCCTCCACCGGAAGTTGTGTAAGCTGAAAATTCTACGATTGAGTCGTTACACAAACAATGTGGATTAGTAGTTTTGTTTACAGTAACTTTAATGTCTGGCTCATCAGTAACAGGTGACAAATTTAAAACAAGAAAACCTTCAAGAGGTTTGGCCGAGAATAGACTATGATTAGTCTCTGCAATCCCCGAATAAGTTATCTTGGGATTGTTAAAATCAAAAGGCATATCTTCCAAACTGACGACAAATGAAAAATCATCAACAGTCGCTTCTTTCTCAATTTTATTTGACTCAGCCATTGCATAAAGGATGAAAAGCAGAGTGTCATTCTTTAATGCTTCAAGCTCAGGAGGGATCGTTACAAAATATCTTTGTTCAAAGTTTCCAGGACTGATGGAGATGCGATAAGTCCCTCGATCTGGATCAATACTGAGATAGGCAGAGTTGTAATTTTCTTTTAGATTTCTACAGCGTATATCTGTGTAGTATTTTAAAGAATCCCACATTTCCTTGTCGTTTACTGTTCCTGCAAAATCAAGTTGTTCGCCTGACCACTCGTGATCAAATTCTTCAACTTTCTCCAATATGATTTCGCCGGTAAAACTCCAATGCCTTTCAACTCGTAACGAAGCCTGAGGAAAAATATCTTGTTTGTCAACAGTAAAGGTGAATTTGCCTCGCCAACGTGGGAGTTGATTTAATTGATCTGGATTTAACTGTTGCGCATTAAGATTGCAGATTGTCAGATACAGTAAAAATATGCTAAATGAAATTTTTTTCATATTAAGTAATTTATCTTGCAAAAATAGTCAAAAAACAGATTGGAACTAGTCCACGAAAATAAGGATTTTAAGACAATAACTCTTGTCTAAGCAAAGATTAAGAAAGGGCAAACACATCTAATTTTTTTGTAAATATTTTTTTCGAATTCTTTCTAGCGCACTCTTAGTGCTTGGCTTAATATTGCTGCAATTGATACAAATCTAAATATAAATAATTTAGTTGTTTTTGTCATTGTTTTTGACACTTCGGTGGTTCGATTAAATCACCAACCATTGCTCAGTGGCCCAAAAACACCGCCAAAAACGGAATCTCTATTACTTCAATTTCTATTAAGGTCTTGTAGAGAATAAGGTTCTGATTCGCTAAAAAACCTTATTCTTTTTTAAACCTTCATAGAAATAATAGAGTTTTTATTGATTTGACCTTATTACCTTATTTTAAGGCATCAATGTTATTAAAATTTTTTTAGATGCGTTTGCCCTGTAGATTAAGATTTTCAAATATTATTCGAGTAAATTATTACATCACTTCAGGTACTTCAATTCCAAGTAATGCCATAGCATTCTTAATTGTTTTGGCAACTTGTTTTGAAAGTAATAATCTGAATTGTAGTATTTTTGAATCTGTTTCCTTTAATATTGAATGGTCGTGGTAGTATGTGTTGTATTCTTTAACAAGACTGTAAACATAGTTGGCAACGATACCTGGATCAAACTTGCGTGCAGCATCTCTGATTATATTTTGATAGTCAGCGAGTAAAGAAACAATTTCAATCTCCTGATCGAGCAGATTTGTTTCTCCTGATGCTTTGCCGTTAAATTTAATTTTCATCTCATCTGCCTTTCTCAGTATGGAACAGATTCTGGCATGAGTGTATTGAATAAAAGGACCAGTGTTGCCAGCGAAATCAATAGATTCCTTAGGATTAAAGGTCATTTGTTTTTTAGGATCGACTTTGATGATGTAGTATTTCAAAGCACCAAGTGCAATCATTTTAATTATTCTGAGTTTCTCTTCAGCTGGGAGATCGTGGATTTTTCCGTTTTCTTCTGCAATTTTCGCAGCCGTCTGAATCATTTCTTCGATCAGGTCGTCAGCGTCAACTACAGTGCCTTCGCGCGATTTCATCTTCCCTTCTGGAAGCTCGACCATGCCATAAGATAGATGCTCAATTTTGTTGGCATAATCGCTATCAAGTTTTGCCATTATTTTTTTAAGAACTTTAAAATGGTAATCTTGTTCGTTGCCAACAACATAAATGATTTTCGAAGGATTGTATTCTTCAAATCTTTGTAGAGCAGTTCCAATATCCTGAGTCATATAAACTGTTGTGCCATCGCTACGAAGAAGGATTTTTCTATCCATTCCTTCGTTGGTAAGATCTATCCAAACAGAATTATCGTCGTCTTGTACAAAAATTCCAGATTCGAGACCTTTATTAACTGTTTTTTTACCGAGGAGATATGTTTGTGATTCGTAATATAATTTGTCGAATTCTATGCCTAAACTTTTATAAGTGATTTCAAAACCTTCGTAAACCCATGAGTTCATCATGTTCCAAATTCTGAGTGTTTCAGCATCTCCAGATTCCCATTTTTTTAATAGCTCACGAACTTCTAGAATAAGTGGCGCATTTGCTGCTGCTTCGTCATCCGATTGCCCGTTTTCTTTTAATTCTGCAATTTGCTTTTTATATTCTTTGTCGAACAGAACGTAAAAGTCGCCAACAAATTTATCGCCTTTAATTCCCGTTAAAGCAGGAGTAGAGTCGTTACCCCATTTTATCCAAGCAAGCATCGATTTGCAAATGTGAATACCGCGGTCGTTAATCAAGTTAACTCTTACCACATTATTACCAGCTGCTTTTAATATTCTAGATACAGAATCGCCAAGTAAATTATTTCTGATATGCCCAAGATGAAGCGGCTTATTTGTATTTGGTGACGAGAATTCGATCATCAATGGATTATCAGTTATATTTGTTGCTGCTGTAACTTCAGCATTTAAACTGTTTAATCTGTTTATCCAATACTCGGGCGTCATTCTCAGATTTAGGAATCCTTGTACAACATTATACGATGCTATATCTTCGAATCGGCTTTTTGTAAAAACGCCTAAATCTTTTGCTGTATCAGCAGGACTTTTCTTACTAAATTTTACAAAAGGAAAAACGACTATCGTAAAATCCCCCTCTATACCCTGTTTTGTTTTATCAACGGGTATGTCCATCCCTGAAGTCTCAACGTTGTATAATGTTGACAGAGCTTCTTTAATATATCTAACAATATTTTTTTCCATAAGTGCAAATGCAATACAAAAATACAACCAACAAATTTATAAACCACTACTTTTTATCATTTTGTTGATAAAATTTGCAATATGCTGATATTCCGCAACTTGTACATTTAGGACTTCTTGCTGTACAAATATATCGTCCGTGAAGTATAAGCCAATGATGTGCATCTGGAATATCTTTTTTTGGAATATGTTTTACTAATTGATTCTCGGTTTGGCGAACGTTCTTAGCATTTACACTAAGTCCTATTCGTGCCGAAACACGAAACACATGTGTGTCAACAGCCATTTTTGGTTGCCTAAATAGTACTGAGGCAATAACATGAGCTGTCTTACGACCTACACCTGGGAACTCTTGTAATTTGTCAACATCATCGGGTACAATTCCATTATAATTTTGCCATAGCTGTTTTGCCATTTCAGAAATATGCTTGGCTTTAGCATTTGGATATGTACATGATTTAATATATTCGAATATTACCTCAGGCTCGGCTTTACTCATGGTCTCAGCATCGGGATAATCGGCAAATAGTTTTGGTGTTATAATATTTACTCTTTTATCTGTGCATTGAGCCGATAGTATTACAGCAACCAAAAATTGAAAGTGTGAACCAAAATCAAGTTCTGTTTCTGCTAGTCTCATATTTTGACGAAACCAGTCCAGAACCCTAACAAATCTTTCTTTTTTTGTCATCTTTTCTTTTAGCTTCTACAAAAGCTAATTCAGCTTAGTTTTCTGCAAGAAATCGTTCAGCATCTATGGCTGCTTTACAGCCAGAACCAGCAGCTGTTATTGCCTGACGGTAGTGATGATCCATTACATCTCCACAAGCGAAAACTCCCGGAATATTTGTTCTCGAAGATCCTTCTAAAGTTTCGATGTATCCATTTTCGTTTGTGTGAATATAGTCTTTAAATAAGCTAGATGCTGGTGTATGACCAATAGCAACAAAGAATCCATGAATGTCTATAATTTTTTCTTGATTTGTTTTGTTGTTTATAAGTCTAGCTCCAACAACTCCAGATTTGTCGCCTAAAATCTCAGCAGTATTATGATTCCACAGTACTTCAATTTTTGGATTGTTCTGTACTCTTTCTTGCATTGCTTTTGATGCACGAAGTTCGTCACGTCTAACAATTAAATATACCTTTTTGCATAATCCAGCAAGATAGCTAGCTTCTTCTGCTGCTGTATCTCCGCCTCCGACAACTGCAACATCTTTTCCTCTGTAGAAAAATCCATCACATGTAGCACATGCAGAAACACCTAGTCCTTTGTATTTTTCTTCAGATTCTAGACCAAGATAATTGGCTGTTGCTCCAGTAGCAATAATTACTGTTTCGGCTTCTATTTCATGTACATTGTCGGCAATAACTTTAAATGGTCTTTGCGAAAGATATACTTTTGTCACATATCCAAAACGAACATCTGTTCCAAATCTTTGAGCCTGAGCCTTTAATTGATCCATCATAACCGGACCACTTATTCCATCGGGATAACCTGGAAAATTATCTATTTCAGTTGTAGTTGTTAATTGCCCACCAGGTTGTAAGCCTTCGTAAACCACTGGATTTAAATTAGCTCTTGATGCATATATAGCAGCTGTATAGCCGGCAGGACCCGACCCGATAATCAAACACTTAATCTTTTCACTCATCGCAAAACAATTTTTGACTTATATTTAACTTAATTATTTATTCGGAAATTGTAATTGGAATACTTTCAATAATCTGAATGCAAGTACCATTTACTTTGTTGCAGGCTTGACCGTCGATTATTAAAGTTAAGGTCTGAACGCCTGTTTTGGGTACGTAATTACATTTGAACTGAGCTTGTGTGCTATAACTAGAAACATTTATTTCAAAAATTTCATCATACATAACAGCACCAGGTGTTATTTCTGTAAATCTTGCCGAGTTAACAGTAGTTTCTGCATCTTCAATACTAAATTCCAAAGAAAGAGGACCACCTTCAGCCATATTCATTCCATAAATGTACCAATCGTGGTGGATATCAGCAGTTATGATAAGATTTCGTGAGCCATCTACGACTCTGTTTTGTGTGATTGTCCATGTTGTTGGAGCTGCTTGAGCAAATACTCCAAGACTAATTGTCATTATGGCAGCAAAAAATACAATTTTTTTCATCTTCTTCAATTTTGTATTATGACGGTAAAGATAGCAAATAGTTTGCCTGAAAATTAAGAAAAAGTTGAATTCTAAATAAAAAAATCTTAAAGTTGTTGTTCTGACTTCGATTAGAGAATTTTATTTAAATTGTAAAATGCAAAAACTAACGGACTATTTAAGTAAATATGATGCAATAATGGCATGTCTTAAGGAAGTAGGGCAAACGCATACTTTTTTTAAACAAAAAAATGTTAATGTTTTTCGTTTTTTTTGAGTCTGAAAGACTCATTTATTTTAACCTTTGACTGAACGTAGTGAAAGTCAAG
>CAZOHR010000204.1:0-6883 GCA_964579045.1 uncultured Bacteroidales bacterium
CCATTACAAATATTATTATTGTAAAACTTTTTCTCATTTTATAAAGATAATTTATTTTAGTTTTTGTAAAATTTTATCATTATCGCAAGGCCTTCTACAACTTGTTGCTAACTTAATATATGCACCCCAAAAACCGTCTTACAAATGAAAATAAAAATATAAGATTCCTTTTGTTTCGCAATATTCCTCCAAAAATAAAACAATTTTCTCTATTATCAATGCCGTTTTTGATATTTTATTGAATATGAAGTCGAGAATTTGGGGTTTTGGCTTTGCGGATGATAAATCTCAATCGGATTGGCTGGTAAAATTAAGAGTAATGTCCTTTTAAGTTCCCACGATTGACGCATTACAAATAGGTGCTGTTAGCAACTGGCGTTTTCAGATGGTCTTCTTTTTTGTCGATATTTATAAAATGCTTATCAATAATTAAATAGTTCAACACTCTATCAAACAATTATATGGTCTACTAATCTTTTTTATTATGAACATTCTCAAGCCATCCCTTTTTATGTGCTTTGATTATGTAGATAGGACTGTAGATACTCATTAAAAGCACTAATAATATTAGACTTTTTGTTTTGTTGTCTTTTTTTGACCATATGTATAAGCTATAGAACCAAACAATCATAACTATTATATTCATGAAGCTTATGCACTGAAATAAAGCCTTATTATTAAAAATTAAATTTGTTAAATCAGTTGAGCCTGATATTAACAAAATAGCTATTAGCACATTGAAGACTGCAGCTATAATATTTATGTAGCTACAAATTAATAAAAATTTAACTTTCATTTTGACTTTCTTTTTTAATTTTAAGTTGCATTAATTTCTAAAGTGATAAGTGCTTTATAGGCTTTTCGCCATGTTGCTAACTAATTATACGCGAAGAAAAATTAATCTTACACATTCATTTCAAAATATAAGATGCCTTTTGTTTCGCAATACTTCTCCAAAAATAAAACATTTTTCTCTATTATCAATGCTGTTTTTGATATTTTGTTAAATATGAAGTCGGGAATTTAGGGTTTTGGCTTTGCGGATGATAAATCTCAATTGGATTGGCGGGTCCGCGGCGGCTGAGTAGGAGTAATGCCCTTCCAATCTAGTACTTGCCCTGCATTACATATAGGTGCTGTAATGCACTGCCTTTTATATCGTAGTATTTTTAGTTGTAATTAATGATTATGGTTTTTGTTGTTTTATTAATTGTTTTAAGTTGTTCTCCTTGCCAAATATTTGTTAGATATGTTAACTGAAGATTTCCATATAAATCTTTTCCCTCCCAAATTTCAGAGATAACCGATTTTGTGTGTTTATCGGGTCTCATATTAGCAAATTCACGAGCTTCAACATGCAACTTCATTTTTTTTGACTCAGGATCAATAATTATTAGATTTCCTCTAGATAAAGAGTATCCATTTGAAGCACTTGTCTGAATGTAAATATCTTTTTGTCCATCAAAGTTGTAATCATTAAATGTTGCCTCAAATTGAACAGGGAAAGCAACCAAGTTTGAAACACTGTCAATAAATTTCCAATGGTTATCAATTATTGCAAAAAGTTCAAGAGTATAAGTAGAATCAGAAGGACAACTAACCAAAATCAAATTTTTCTCTGTATTATTAAGGATATAGCCCGATTTAATTGCATAAAAAGGTTCCCAATTGTAAAATTCAACGCTATCATTAATTAATGCTTCAGCAAATTTTGTTGAAATTGAATCTTCGATTGCAGAAGTCTTGTCAATTTCTTTATTGTTGATTTGATTTAAACTTTTCTCATCTTGTTTTTGATTACAAGACGATATTGCAAGTGCTAAAACAATAATTATAGCTAGAATCTTCATTTTTTTAAGGTTGTGCTGTTAGAGGCTGTTATTTTAATTTAAATTTTATTGGAAGAATTATTCCAACCGTTGTGTCTTTACCATCATTTCTTCCAGGAGTCCAGTCAGGAGAATTTTCGATTGCTTTAAGTGCTGCGCTATCAATTGAAGGGGAGACACTTTGAAGAATTTTTGGATTTTTAACTTTTCCTCTGGAATCAATATAAAACTCAACAAATACAGTCCCTTCAATATTATTTTCTTTTTCAAATGTTGGATAGTTTATATTGTTTGCTAAGTATTTGTATAGAGCACTATCTCCACCAATAAAAAGTGGATATTCGTCTATTGACTGATACTCTGACATGACTGTGATATTTGTCTTATTATCTACTTCGATTTTGGGCCAATTGTCACTACTAAAAACATTAGATTTTTCTATGCGACCGTAATTGGTTACATGAATAATAGATTTTATAAGAATTAAGTCCAAGTTCTCATATCTAATTGAAAGGGCTGAATCAATAAGAGTTGAATTTGGAACTAATTCATTGCTTTTGCCATTAAAAGTTATATTCACTGTTGAGTCGTTGATTAAACTATGGATTTCAATCATCGAATAATCAGTTGGAAAAGATGATACTTCTGTTTTAATATCATAATGCCAAATAAGAATGACGGCCATTTCATCTGGTTCGATATTTCCTTGATAAAGGAAAATTCTCTCTTTTTCATGAAAAGATGAAAAATCATCTATAAAATCAAAACTAGGATTGTAAATTTCAAAATCACCGCTTGCTTTTATGTCAAAAGGCGAAATTAAAGTCCTATATTGCACAGATTCAGAATAGCCTAGCAGAATGTATTGATCGGTTGGAATGGTATTCTTTTTCGAATCCATTGTATTGCAAGAAAATATAACTAATGCAATTAGAAGGATTATTGCTAAATTATTTTTATGCATTATGTGTTTTTATAATTGACGCTAACTAATTATATGCAAAAGAAAATTAATCTTACACACTCATTTCAAAATATAAGATGCCTCTTGTTTCGCAATACTCTCCAAAAATAAAACAATTTTCTCTATTATCAATGCTGTTTTTGATATTTTGTAAAATAAAAAGACGAGCATTTGGGGTTTTGAGAATGAGGCTGAGATGAGTTTTCTCTTTTGGCGTGTGTTTTTGGTGTTCTAGCAACCCAAAAACCACTTTGTGGTGAGCGACTTGTGCTGAGCGCAGCTCGAAGTGTCGAAGTAAGTCGAAACATGATAAAAGAAAATTATGTATTGGCTCTACGCAGTCGATTTGTGAAGTTGCAATTTATTTTTATTATTTTTGTTTTATGAAATCTGTTAGTAAATGAAATTTAAACGTATTCTGATATTCTTTAAGTATCTTTTGTTTTGGCTGTTTTTCTTCGAGATAGCCAGAATATACTTTATTCTTTTCAATCTTAACGATGCTGCTGGTGCAGGATTCTGGAATATTTGCCTTGCTTTTGTACATGGTTTTAAACTTGATGCTTCGATGATATCATATGTGGGATTTTTTGCAATTCCAATTTTTATCATAAGTGCTTTCTTTAAATCAGATAAAGTTCTTAGAATCTCATTAGGAATTTATACTGGAATATTACTGGCTGTTTTCTCGATAATAGTTATTGCTGATGCTGAACTGTACAAACATTGGGGATTTAGAATGGATGCAACACCTTTGCAGTACTTTAATAACCCTGCTCTGGTGCAAGCTTCCACCTCTAATTGGCGTATGGCTTTTCTCATTTTTCTATATCTCGATTTAGCTGTAGGAATGTTCTTGATTTATAGGTTTGCTATTGGAAAGCGGATAAAAAATCTAAATCCCGAAAAATTCTGGGCATTATTATATATTCTCATTGCAGGTAGCCTAATAATTCCTATTCGTGGCGGTTTTGGCATAGTACCATTGAATGCTGGAGTTGTGTATTATTCAAATAATATGTTTCTAAATCATACTGCAATAAATGTTGTGTGGAATAGCGGCACAGCACTATTTGCTGTTGAAATTGATTATGCAAAATACGATTATTTTGAAAAAAACGAGCTCGAAAAGTATTACAAAGAGGCTAATAATTCCTATGATTCAACAATCAATATTATTGATGGTCGCCCTAAGAAGATTGTTTATGTTGTTCTTGAAAGTTTTACTGCTAATGCCACTGGTTTGGGCGATTCAACATTTACATCAGTTACACCACACGCACTAAAATGGAAAGACAAAGGTATTCTATTCTCTAACTTTTATGCTAATGGTGATCGTAGCGAAAAGGGAATTGTTTCAATCTTTAGCTCAGTTCCGCCAATGCCTGGATATTCGATAATGAAAGATCCAAAAAAATCGATGAAATTGCCATCAGTAATTCGCTCGTTAAAGAATAATGGGTATAAAACCGCTTTTTATTATGGCGGTGATGTGAATTTTTCAAATATGCAATCGTATCTTATTCAAGCTGGATTCGATAAAATTGTTTCACAAAACAATCTCAATGTCGATGGACCATCAACTAAATGGGGATATCATGACGAAGTAATGTTTGATCTTTTTTATGATGATATTGTTAACGAAAAAGACAGCGCTGTGTTTGCATTATTTACGCTCAGTAGCCACGAACCATACGATGTTCCAATGAAGGGGCCTTATGGTGACAAAACAGAAACTCAGTTATGCAATAATGCTTACTATTACACAGATTCTTGTTTGAATAATTTTCTAACCAAGCTAGAAAAAACAGACGATTGGGATAATACTCTAGTGATTTTAGTAGCTGACCATGGCACCCGTTATGGAAATGTAGAAGTTTGGGATTTGCCAAAGTTTAAAATTTACATGTTAATTACTGGCGGAGCATTAATCACAGAGCCATTTGTATTTGACCAAGCAGCAGATCAGGCTGATATTAGTGCTAGCCTTTTAGGTTCTATGAATATTAATCACGATGAGTTTACTTTTAGCGAAAATGTATTTAAGAAATATACACCAAATGCATTTTATGTTTTTAATCACGGTTATGCACTTGTAAAAGGACCTCGCTGGGCAATATATGATTTAAATACTCAAGCGATTGCTTATAAAGGTTGGGATTCTGAGCAAACAGAAAATCAAGCAAAAGCATACGCCCAAAAACTAGCGGAATATTATAAGAGTTTGGAGTGATTTTATCAGTAAAAGAAAGATGTAAGTTTATAACTCTGAGATTATATCAGTATCATGACAATGATCGCATTCCGTTTCAAATTCAAGAGTTGCATGCTGAATATTATTTAGTTTCAAAGCATGTTTAATGTTTCTCTTAATATCATTCATCTTCTCAATATCAGTGTTTGATGATATAATTATGTGAACTGTCATTGCATTTTCTGAAGTGCTGATTGCCCAGATGTGTAAATGATGCAAGTCAATAACTCCTTCCACTTCTTTTATTACCGAAATGATATTTTTCAAATTTATACCCTTGGGTACACCATCCAGAGTAAGAGATAAACTATCTTTGAAAAGCTTTACTGTAGAGTATAATATGACTATGACAATTATTAAACTCATCACTGTGTCAAGCCAATAAACATGAAAGATTAACATAAGAATTCCAGAAATAACTACCCCGAGAGAAACCGCTGCATCTGCCAGCAAGTGTAAATATGCACCTTTAGCATTTAAGTCGCTGTCTTTATCTTTCAAAAACAAAAATGCAGAAACAGAGTTTACTATTATTCCAATTCCTGCAATAACTGCAATGGAATTACCTTCTATTATAACTGGATTGTTCAACCGAGAAATGCTTTCCCAAAAAATGCCACCAATAGCAATAAAAAGCACTACAGAGTTTATGAGCGAAACTAAAATTGTTGATTTTCGAAAGCCATAAGTGAATTTGTCGTTTGCTTTAACTTTCGACAATCTAAATGCTAATAAAGCTAAAGCTAATGCTGCAACATCGCTAAGGTTATGTCCTGCGTCAGAAATAAGAGAAAGTGAATTGTAATAAAATCCAGCAAATAACTCAATAATAACATATAGCGCATTAATCGAAATCCCAACAATAAATGCAGTCTTTAATCTTGATGCCTTATGCTCGTGATTATGAATATGTCCGGTCATAATTTTATTAAATCAGATTTATTAGCATTCTTCTTTATGAAAAACAATTATATTTTCTATTGCGCTATTTTGCAAATTCATTCAAATAAAATCTAGTTGTGCAAATTTATTTATTATTATTTCACAATGATATTTTAGAGTCAATTTTAAAATTTTTGTTGGAATCTCTTATTATCCACCAAATTACTGCGCTAATTAATGCTGCAAAGAAACACCAAACTGAAAGTAAATATTGAGTGAAGAAAATTCCAGTAATCAGACATGACAAGAACATTAAACCGCCTAATAATTTTGTTTTTTTAATGCTTGAAATAAAGAGGGGAGTAATAGTCACAATCAAATAAATTGCGAAAGCAAAGTAACCCAACGGACGTGGGAAATTATTGACATACTTAATGTGAAATCCTGAGATTACTGGTGTTACATCAAAGGATATCAAACAAAAAGCATAGTACATCGAAAGTGTTATTCCCATTCCAAGTAAAACCCACAATGCCTTTCTTTTCTTTTTATTTTTTTCCATAAACAAAACTGCTAATGGAATCATTGTAGGCCATAGGAAATCAGCCATTGTAAGAAAAAAATAAGTGCAGAATTTCTTTAGATACAAATACTCAGGATTAAGGATAGAAAGCCATAAAAATCCCTCGGCAATCTGCTGTACCCCAAAAAATAGTGGAATACTCGCGAAAATAATTTGTGATGGTTTGTGTACTTTAATTGCAGTTGCCACACCAATTGCAGAAATAATAATACCTCCAGTAAAACTTGCTTCAGGCGAAAAACACATAAATTTTTATTGTCTTGATATATTAAATATTCTTTGACTTTCAAAGACTACAAATATACGACAATTATTTAGTTGGAATGAATTTACAAATTATCCTCAAAATATCTTGTAACAGTTCTCATAAG
>CAZOHR010000205.1:0-3419 GCA_964579045.1 uncultured Bacteroidales bacterium
TGCCGATTATGTACGGTATTGGTGGTAATAATACAATGGAAGTTGTTGAAACCATAAAAACCACCGATCTTTCGGGAGTTGACGGAATTTTGTGTGTAGCTCCATATTACAATAAACCGAATCAGGAAGGTCTTTATCAACATTTTGCTGCAATTGCCATTGCTTGTCCAGTTCAGGTTATCTTGTACAATATACCAGGTCGTACGGGAATCAATATGCTTCCAGATTTAATTGTTAGGTTAGCAAATGATTTTGAAATTATTACCGCCGTGAAAGAAGCATGTGGCTCTGTTGATCAAATTATGCAAGTTGTAAAGAATAAACCCATTGACTTTACTGTTATTTCTGGTGATGATGGACTAACACTGCCACTATTGTCAGTAGGAGTAGAAGGCGTTATTTCCGTGGCTGCAAATGCATTCCCAAAAGAAGTATCTGATATGGTAAATTGGGGAATTAAAGGAAAATTCTCAGAGGCATCAAAACTTCATTATAAACTTCTCGATTCTGTATCAAATATGTTTGCCGAAGGCAGTCCTGGAGGAATAAAATCGTACCTTGCTCAAATGGGAATGATTGAAAACGAACTTCGTTTACCAATGATACCTGCTAGCGACAAACTACATGAGAAAATTAAAGAGGATTTAAAAAGATATTAGTATTTCATATTTTCTATACAACCTTTTTGTAAAAGATACTGTCTCTTAGTTGTTTGTATTTTGCATTAAGATTTTGATATGTAATTTCAATTTATTATCTTTGTGCAAATGCATTTCAAATAAGTTTGTTATGAAAAGATTCTATTCTCTATTTTGTTTGGCTTTCATTTTGTTAAATGGAGCACTGTTAACAGCCCAAAATTATCAGACTTTTAATTCTGCTAGGATATCATACTTTGAGGATATCAATCATTATGTTAGAGCAGTTAGAATAGATTCTGTGCATTTCGGACCAGATTCAGTATTATTTCCAATGGGTAAAGTTCAGAATGTTACAGACGAATGTTATACCCCGTTTGGAGCATCGTGGTTAGGCTCTAAAATAACTGTTAAAGCAAATGGCGATAATTTATTTTTTAATAGGCTTAATGATACAATTTTAATTAAAACATCTGCTTTCTTAAACGAAACATGGATTGCATATCAAATTCCAGGAAACATTATTGTAACTGCCCAAATTACCAATGTTGATACTTTATCATTTTTAGGAGTTAATGATTCGGTTAAATTTATTTCGTTTCAGGTATATGATGGTAGTATGACTCCATTAAATCATGAGTTGAATACATTTCAAATAGTAATTAGTAAAGATTTTGGTGTAGTAAAAACTCTGAATTTTTACAATTTTCCAGATTTGATAACGCCATATTATTATTACCAAGAAAGTCTTACAGAATTTCAAATATGCGGTTTGAGTAACCCCTCTTTGGGTTTGCAGAATATTACATGGTTTGATGTGTATGATTTTCAAATTGGTGACGAACTTCATATTCGCAAATATCGAGAGGAGCCTGATTTTTTAGCAAATACAACTTATATTTATGAGAATCTGTACATTTATAAATATCTTGAGAGAACAAATTATCCTGATTCAATCGTTTATAAACTTGATGTATTGCAAAGTTATCTATATTATACTTCAACAGGAAGTGGATATGAATATAGTCATGACACTATTTACCAAAAAATTGTGTTAAATTCTGATTTTGATTTATTACCAGAAGAAGTAATAAACGATTCTTATCAAATAAGTTACTTAAAAATGTTTAATGGACTTTTTAAGATAAAGTCAGACTCCAGAATTTATGAGTATTATGAACGATATGATGACTTTGGGGATTGCTACACTATGCCACTCGTCGACGGATGTTTTTCTCCTTATGATTATTATAAAAACCTTGGAGGACCATATTACAATTGCAGTTATATGCCATATGCCGAGGACTCAAGGACATTAGTGTATTACAATTCTGGTGGAGAAATCTGGGGCACCCCACTAGTAATATCAAAATCAAATCAAATGAATTCTGAATTAGCTGTTCAAGTATACCCAAATCCTGCAGAAAATGTCATTTCTGTCGATATTGCTGTGGCCGAACGTAATTGTTATGTCGAAATTTACAACCTAATAGGAGTAAAGCTCCTTTCTCAAGAAGTATACGCAGGAAATAATTCAGTTGACATAAATTCATTACCTTGTGGCGTGTATTTCTACCAGATAAAATCATCAAATGAAGTATTGGAAAACGGAAAGTTTGTGAAGGAATAACTTTGTTCTTTTGTTTGAAATTCGTAAAAAAGGTTTAATTTTGACAATTGAAAATTTATCTGATTAATAAAATATTTCCAATTCTAAAATATGAGAGCCAAACTTAAAGCCCTGTTTTTTTTTCTAAGACTACACTACTTTGTGCCATCAAACATTTACTTCTTTATTGGTAATCTTGCTGGCCTTTCAAGATTTGTTCATAAACATAAGAACGATGGAATGTGTGATTATTACTCAAAATTTGATTACACAAAGCGTGAAAAACTTTACTTACATGTGATTGAAACCCAAAAGTTGGATGAATCTGCAATTGATTATTTCGAATTTGGTGTTGCCCGTGGAGGTTCTTTTACTTGGTGGGTAAATAATTTGAAGAATACTAATTCCAGATTTTTTGGTTATGATACTTTTACTGGATTACCAGAAAATTGGGGTAGGTTTAAAGCTGGCGATTTCTCTAATGGCAATAAGCCTCCCGAAATTAATGATTCAAGAGTAAGCTTTTACCAAGGTCTTTTTCAACAAACATTGCTGCCATTTCTAGCAAAATATGATAATAAAAACCGTAAAGTTATTCATCTCGATGCAGATTTATATTCCTCAACACTCTATATCATGACGATTATGTATCCATATTTAAAACCTGGTGATATACTTTTCTTTGACGAATTTAGTGTGCCAATGCACGAATACAAAGCATTTATGGAGTGGACAAAATCATTCTATATCGAATATGAAGTACTCGGTTCCGTAAATAATTTCTTCCGTTTGGCTGTAATGATAAAGTAAGTGTTGGTTAATTGGAATTATTGCCAAAGATATTTTGCTTAGTTTGAATTGATAGTATTTTTATAATTTTTTAGGTATTTTGTCAAAATTAGAATTTGGTTTTAGTAGTTGGTCCTTCGTCACCCACAGGCTCTCGTTAGTGACCGCTCAGGAACCATAATGGTAGTTAGTAGTTGGTAGTGGTAGTTGGTAGTGGTGTTTTGCATAGCCGCTATCGCTAATTGGGATTCTACTCTTGTTTAAAAATTGCAGAATCTCAAGTTTACTGTAATTTACCGATTACCGATTACATAATTTTTCCACAGACCTAATTAATTAAGTATTTTTATCGTTAATAGTTTTGAAAATATTTAGCCTATGCC
>CAZOHR010000205.1:3519-6881 GCA_964579045.1 uncultured Bacteroidales bacterium
GATGTTCATGTTGTGGTGTTTGATTCATACGAAAAAGTTAGAGCCTTTAGTTTTGATTTTTGCCATTATCTCGAAGGTATGCAATGGTTTGTATCTAAATGGTTTCTTGCTTTAATGCGTCCATTTTGGGGGAAATCCAATGATGAAATGTTTAAAGGTTTTATCAGGCCTTTATTCAAAGTCTATATCGAAAACATGAAACAGCAGAAGAACCTTGTAATGTATGATGCGCCTCTTGCTATGTACTTTTATGGTTCTCCATATACCGACCCTGCCGATCCAATTGTTGCTGCAACTTATGCAATGCTTGCAGGCGAAAGCCTTGGATTAGGAAATTGTATGTTAGGTGGAATGCATCCTTTGATTCAGAACGGTAAGAAAGCAAGAAAACTACGAGAAAAATACGGCATTAAATACCCTAGCCGCGAAGGCCTTTTTGTGATTTTTGGATACCCAGCTGTGAAATACCACAAGGGAATTGAGAGAACTTTTGCCAATATTACTGTGATTTAGAATAATTATACAAATATGAAATCAAAACTCCTAAAATCAGTTCTATTAAGCTTATTTGTTTTTGCTACAGTATTTTTTGTTTCATGTGAATCATACCAAACAGTTGAGTTAACTGTAAAAGATTCCGAAACTGGCCTGCCTCTCGATTCTGTTAATGTTGACGTAAAAGCTGGGAAGAAAGGTAATTATGAAATGAGTGGAACTAGTGGTTACACCGACTCTTTGGGTAATTTCTCTGGTAGTTTTATGATTGGTTGTGCATTTGGTTGTTATGATATTTATGTAGAATGCAGTAAACCTGGCTTTAAGAAATATACATCAGAAATGAATGTAATCGAAGAAGTTATCTTACTTGAGAAAGAGTGATTTTATCATTAGCACATACTTGGTAATAATTCAGGCAAATCCCGTCAAATAATAAAACGATTTTTTTATTTTGCTTTTGTCTAATTCTTTGTAGATTTGCAGTTCTAAATATATTTGTGCAAAAATGGTCTTACAAGTATTCATAACCATTATTTTGGTTTCATTAAACGGATTTTTCGTTGCAGCCGAATTTGCAATTGTCAAAGTTAGGGCTTCACAACTTGAAATGAAGGTTAAAGCTGGTAACCGATTTGCCATTATGTCTAAACATATAGTTGAACATCTCGATAGTTACCTTGCAGCAACTCAACTTGGAATAACACTCGCTAGTCTTGGTCTTGGATGGATAGGCGAACCTGTTGTCTCTAAAATTATTTTAAAGTTCATGCATTTTGTTGGAATAAATATTAGTGATACTCTAGCTCACAATATTGCACTTCCAATCGCATTTATTATTATTACAGTTTTGCATATTGTTTTTGGCGAATTGGCTCCAAAATCTCTTGCCATTCAGCGCTCCGAAAAAACAACTTTGGTGATTGCATATCCCTTGCAATTATTTTTCTTCATTTTCCGCCCAGTTATCTGGATGTTGAATAGTATTGCTAATTTTATTCTCAAATTAGTTGGTATCAAACCTATTCATGGAGCTGATTTGCATAGTAGTGATGAGCTTAAATATCTGGTTAAACAAGGTCAAGAAAATGGTAGAATTGATGCAGCTGAATATAAAATTATTAGAAATGCTTTTGACTTTTCCGAACAGTCGGTAAAACAGATTATGGTTCCTAGGGTTAATGTATTTGCATTTGATATAAATGATTTTAACGACGCAATGCTAGATAGAATTCTTGAAGAGTCATATTCTAGAATTCCTTGTTACGAAGACGATATTGACAATATTGTTGGCGTTGTGTACCTTAAGGATATTTTGATTGCATCTAGGAAAAAAGAAAAACTGAACATTAGAAGCATCATAAGAAATATGCTCATTGTTCCAGAAACTAAACTTATTGGTAATGTCTTAAATGAGTTTCAAGCTAAACACCAACAAATGGCACTTGTTGTTAATGAATATGGCGGAACAGAAGGGATTATTACAATGGAGGATATACTCGAAGAACTAGTTGGCGAAATTCAGGATGAGTATGATAATGAAGTTCCATTTGTTGAAAAAATATCTGAGAAAACATATAGCGTTCTTGCTTCAGCATCAATTGACGATATAAATGAAATGCTGCCACATCCAATACAAAAAGATGAACAATACGAAACTCTGGCAGGTTATATAATATTGCATTGTGGTAAAATCCCTGCTGTAAAAGAAAAAATCGTTCTCGACGATTACGAGTTCTCAATCATTAAAAAGAATAGAACTACTATTATACTTGTGCAACTCGTGGATATTTTGAAGGATATTTAGGGGATAACTGCAAATGTTATTTTCAATTATTCAACTAAATATGCTGTTATTTAAGCGTATATTTAATAAGTGTTGAAAAACGGTCAGCGGGACATAAAATTTTCGTTTTATGTAAAAATTTCACTAATTTCGCCCCTATTCTATATTTTATTATACTAGCTATGGTCAGAACTTTGTTTTTAATCTCGTTGTTTGTTGCGATTTGCTTTGGATCTTATTCTCAATCAAATAGATTATCTCAGTTAGTAATTGGAGATAATTCAATATCTTTTAAATGGCCAGAAAAAGACGTGCCTGTTTGCTTTTTAGAATACGGACAAACTCCAGCACTTGAACTAGGAATACAAAAAGGTCTTACTCTCGAAAATCTTTCCCCAGCTACAATTTATTACGTTCGCGCATATTCCGAAATAGAAGGAGTGAAGCATTACTCCGAAACTGGAATTTTTTCAACTGCTTCAAAATCGCCCGGCGACATCAAGGTTTATTTCAATCATTGGTGCGATAATGATGCCTCACCACTTGCCGATGCTGTCTGGACAGAATATTTGGAGGACACAATTATTGCTTATGTAAATTCTGCTCAAACAACTCTCGATGTTTGTAATTATAGTACTGGAAGTTTACCCATTGTAACAGCAATAAACAATGCCGAATCGCGCGGGGTAATAGTAAGATATATTGCTGCAGCAAATACCGGAACAAATAACGATGAACTCGATAATTTGTCAGGTACTATTCCATTTATTCAAAGACCTGACGACGGTGAAGTTATGCACAACAAATTTCTTATTATTGATTTGGCAAATTCTGACAAAGCTACAATTCTTACTGGTTCAACAAATCATACTTATAATTCATGCCATGATGATTACAACAATATGGTAATTATTCAGGATCAGGCACTTGCAAATGCATATAAAACTGAGTTTGAAGAAATGTGGGGGAGTAGCACTAATACGCCAAATCCAGCAAACGCAAAGTTTGGAGCAGACAAAACCGATAATACTCCTCATAATTTTAATATTGGTGGAGTTCCTGTAGAATTGTATTTTTCGCC
>CAZOHR010000206.1:0-4387 GCA_964579045.1 uncultured Bacteroidales bacterium
GGCCTTCTAAGCCGTAGGTCACAGGTTCGAATCCTGTCTAGATCACAAAAGCCTCAAATTTGAGGCTTTTGTGATTAATAAAAGTTTTTTGCTAATGTGTTTTGAGGTTATTCAATGTCTTCATTAGGAAATAAAATCCAAGCCACCTTTAATCGCCTACACTATTAAACTAAAATTATTTCACCTCAATGTTTTTTCAAATGCAGATTTTTATTAATTTTGGACAAAATTTTAGAACTATGAAAACAAATATCATTACTGTAACAACCATACTGTTGTTGGCTTTAAGCCTTGCTTACTCTTGCAAGAGCGGTTCGGAAAATAAAAATCTTGAGGAAAAAACCAGTGGAAAATACGATTTTAAAGGTGATAAACTAGTAGTTACAGATAAGATTATGTATGATGTGCCTATCGTAAATGATATTATTGGCGATAGAACAAAAAACAGTCCTGATTGGTTTTGGGAAAATCTACCGACACCAGAATCTGATGATTTTGTTAAAAACCTACTCTCTGATGCTATGAGTGGCAAGCTTAAGACATATTATTACGATATGACTGGTGATTATGAAAGTTTTGATGCAATTAATCCTTCAGACTTAAAAACATATATGGATGGTGTGATGACCTACGAATACGAAATTGTTGACACCACTGTAAAGAGATATAAATCCGAAATTGTAAACATAAATCTTGACTATAAAAACGTAAAAAAACTACGCTTTCTCGAGGAGTGGTTTGTTGCCGAAGGTAAATTTTACAAAAGAGTTATTGCTGTGGCTCCGTATTTTGTGATAGAATACCCCGGAATGCAAACAATAAATGCTGTTTACTACTGGATTTTAGTTGATGAACCTAAACAGGAAGTGAAGTAATTTAAGCGTTTTAAAATAATGAAGTATTTATTCAATCTGTTTAGTAAATTTGTATTTTAAAAATTATGGAAGAATTTTCACTTATATACGGGAAGGAATCTATTGAGTTTGCAACTGTTGCAAAGGAGTTCCTTTCTTTTATCGAGTCTGCCAAAGACATGAACAAAGATGAATTCCTCGATAAATCTGTAAAAATACTCCCACTCCTTTATTTAAAAGGAACTCTACTCCCAATTGTTGAAGAATTTGACGAAGAATATACAGAGAAATTTGTCGACGAAGCCACATGGTCACATATTCAGCAAACTACTGCTGCAAAACTTGACGAAGATGATGAATATGTTCAGATTCAAGATGGTGGCGTAGTTAATAGTATTGATTACCTTAATGTTGGTTTATCAGAATTATTTGCAGACATTTATCAGGAAACTGGTGACTTTATTGGCGCATATCGCACTGGAGTTGACGAAATTATGCTTGCAGCATTGTTCTATTGTCAGCAGAATTTCGAAACATATTGGGGAGTAAGAACTTTAGTCCTACTCAAGAGCTTACACAGCATAAGATATAAATCCGAAAACAACGAAGATATTGAGTTTTAAAACATCCATATCTGAGGAAGAACTCCAGGACCTACCTTTATTCTCATATGAGGGCGAGGTTATTATTGTCGATAATATGGAAACGTTTAATCAGATTAAACCCGAATTATTCCTTGACAGGATATGGGGTTTTGACACTGAAACTAAACCGTGTTTCCAGAAAGGAGCGGCAAACATCACTCCTGTGTCATTGCTTCAGATTAGTAGTGCTGAGAAAACATATCTTTTCAGATTAAATAAAATCCCTTTTCAGAAAGAAGTGATTAGGCTTTTTGCTTCTCCATTATTCACAAAAGTTGGAGTTTCAATCAGAGACGATTTAAAATCTTTAATAAAATTACACAACTTTGCGCCTGCTAACTTTATAGATTTACAAGATATGTCGAAACTTTATGGCATAACAGATATGAGTTTAAAGAAACTTGCCGCAATTGTATTAGGAGTGAGAATCTCAAAAGCCCAGCAATTAAGCAATTGGGCTGCCGACGAATTAAATGAGAAACAAATCCGATATGCGGCCACTGACTCATGGATAAGTCGTGAAATCTATATCAAACTAAAATCCTCAGATCAATGATAAAGCACGAAATGAGTTATCGCATTTTATATGCAGATACCGATGCAATGGGCGTAATGTATTATGCAAATTACCTGCGTATATACGAAGCTGGAAGAGGCGATTTTATGAGAAAAATTGGCTTTTCGTTTTCTGAGATGGAAGCCAAAGGAATTGTTTGCCCTGCAATACATGTTAATGTTGAATACCTTAGATTTGCTCGCTTTGACTGGGAGGTAAAAATAATTTCAACTGTAAATAGCATACCATCTTCAAAACTTGAGTTTATTCAGGAGATGTATGATGCTGATAACAATCTTGTAAATCGAGCAATTATCACATTGGGATTTGTACGTACAGAAAGATTTAAAGCAGTAAGATGTCCAGCTTGGGTTGTTGAACTATTCAAAAAAGCAGAAGATATTACTGAAATCAAATAATAGATTTCACATTATCTAAATTATTAGTGCAATTTTTATGTTACTTTAACGTTTACAATGTTTGAAAAACAATACTATGACTAGAACAAAATTATTTTTAATACCAATTCTATTTTTTTTCTTCACACAATTTGCATTTTCTCAGAAATATACAATTAGTGGGTATGTTCAGGATATGCGATCTGGGGAGAAAATCTACAGTGCTAATGTTTATGATTTGCGAACAAAGCTAGGTACAACCACTAATGAATATGGATTTTTTAGTCTTACTTTAGAATCAGACACTATAGACTTATCGGTATCTTTTGTTGGCTATGCGGCATTTACAACTAGGACATTCCTAAATTCTGATTTAAAACTGACTATTGATCTTGATCCATCTATTCAGCTAGCCGAAGTCACCATTACAGATAAAAAATCTGACGAAATGGTTAAAAGCACTCAGATGAGTATGATTGAAATGCCTATTCAACAGATTAAGAACCTTCCTGTATTTCTTGGAGAAGCAGATGTATTAAAATCTTTGCAGTTAATGCCAGGTGTACAGTCGGGAAGTGAAGGCTCGAGCGGGCTCTACGTTCGCGGTGGTGGTCCTGATCAAAATCTAATTTTACTTGATGGAGTTCCTGTTTATAATGCCTCACACCTATTTGGGTTCTTTTCTGTTTTCAACACCGATGCTATTTCAAGTGTTAAACTTATAAAAGGCGGTTTTCCTGCAAGATATGGAGGTCGACTATCTTCTGTTATCGACATTCGTATGAAAGAAGGTAACCTAAAAGAATTTCATGGCGAAGGGTCAATTGGCAATGTTGCTTCTAAATTCACCTTCGAAGGGCCTATTATCAAAGACAAATCGTCATTTATTATTTCTGCAAGACGCACATATATAGATGTTCTGGCAGCACCAATCATTTCAGCGATTAATAATGCTGCAGGAAACTCTGGAAAATTTCGGGCTGGCTATTATTTTTACGACGCCAATGCTAAAGTAAATTACAAATTCTCTGATAACGATAGAGTTTTTGTAAGCTTTTATGCTGGTCGAGATAAAGCCTACACAAGTTCAAAGCAAACGTATGTTTACAACGACACCACCAATGTTGAGGAAATGAATTTTGCATTATTGTGGGGTAATATTACTGGTGCAGTTAGATGGAATCATGTTTTCTCGCAACGATTATTTGCAAACGTAACAGCTGTTTATAGCAATTATATGTTTGACACCAATGAGCAGTTTATACAAAAACGTGGTGGGTCAACAGAATCTGAATTTGTATTTGATTACATTTCAGGCATTGATAATGTTGGAGGGACAATTGACTTCGATTATATTCCAGTACCTAAACACACTATAAAATTTGGAGGAAACTATCTTTATCATACTTTTAAACCAGGAGGATCTACATATAAAATTACTGAAGGTGGAGTAAGTATTCAGCAGGATTTTGGAAATCAGAACATTTACGCCAACGAGTTTTACGGTTATGCCGAAGATTCTTGGGATGTAACTGGCATGGTAAAATTTAATTTTGGTGGTCACTTCTCAGGTTTTGCAGTTAACGATAGATTTTATAAATCGTTTCAACCAAGGGCTTCGTTGAGAATACTAGTAAATGAAAAGTTGTCGATAAAAGCTGCATACTCGCACATGAGTCAATATATTCATCTTCTTACCAATTCTACAATTGGATTACCTACCGATTTGTGGCTTCCATCCACAGATTCGATACTTCCAGAAAACTCTAAACAAGCCGCAATAGGTATTGCCTACAACATAAACGATAATTGGGATTTAACGGTAGAAGGTTATTACAAAACTATGGATAACCTCATCGAATATAAGGAAGGAGCTAGTTTCTTTCAACTTTCGCAAAACTGGGAATCGAAACTAGAAACTGGAAGTGGTTATGC
>CAZOHR010000206.1:4487-6853 GCA_964579045.1 uncultured Bacteroidales bacterium
ACATGGAGTGTAGGTCTGTACAATGCTTATAGTCGCCAAAATCCATTCTATCTATATTTTGGATATGATAATAATAATAGGGTATTAAAACAGGTAAGTCTTTTCCCTATAATCCCATCTGTAAGATACGCTTTTAAATTCTAAAAAATATGAAAAAAACAATAATATATTTATCCATTTTGGGATTGTTTCTATTTAGCATTGCATGCGAAAAAACAATTGAAATTAATCTCGAAGATGCAAAAATTAGAATCGTACTAAATGCTGAGTTAAACCCTGATTCTACTATCTCGGTACATATAACTCGAAGTCGCCATATTCTCGACAACGCAGCAATTGTACCTATTACTGATGCAACAGTAACTCTTTATGAAGATGATGTTTTAATAGGCACACTCAGCTATAGCTCAAGCGGGAATTATGTCATTAATTATAAACCGATTGTAGGCAAAACATACAAGATTGAAGTTGCTCACGGTAATTTTGATGATGTTTATGCATTTACAACAATCCCCGAGGCTATTCCAATAACGAATATAGATACAACTAAGTCATACGACGAATATGGAAGTCAAATTTATAACTTCTCTATTAAATTCGCCGACCCTTCTGTTGAAAGAAATTATTATATGGTTGGGATGCGAAACCGATATAGTTATGAAGCTTGGGATGAAAACATGATTGTTTACGACACCCTATATGTTGGACCAGACACAACAATTGTACATATTGAATATGGCGGTTATTATTGGACAGAAACTACCGATAATCTCTGGTTTCAATCCGACGATATGATTATAGATGAATTGATTTATTATAATAATACAGCTGTATTCTCGGACGAGCTAATAAATGGAAAAGAATATTCTGTAAAATTGCGTGTTGATGGATATGGTATGTACTCTGACACAAACATGGTTTTTGTCGACTTGTATGCCATAAGTCCTGAGTATTATAAATACTTAACTTCGTTTTCAAGACATCAAAATGCTACAGGTGACCCATTTGCTGAACCAGTAATGGTTTTCTCAAACGTTGTCGAGGGCATTGGCATATTCGCAGCATCAAAAGTTTATACTGACTCAATACAAATCCTAGGAGGTGGAGGAGGGTATATTGAGTACTAATTCTGATACACATATCACCCGTGAAGTTTTCCTAGTGCAGGACCCATACTTAAAAACACAGATACGAGACTTCTGGTACTTTAAAGTCGAAGGTACTAAAAAAATAAATACCACCTTAAGTGTTCCTCCATTAGGATTTCCATTCTTACATTTACAAATTGGAACATATAAGGACTTTTACTCACTACCAAATCCTGAAATTAGTTCTTTGTTGGTTGGTCAATTCAAAAGACACGTAATTCTTTCTCCGAACCCTGGATTGAGACTTTTGGTTATCAATTTTAAACCTTATGGTTTCTATAATCTTTTTGGGAAATGTCCTCCATCTGGAAAGGCAAACTCAATTGAAGGCAAAGACTTTTTTGGTGCACACACCTTAAACCAATTGATTAATGAAATAAAAGCAATTGATGACGATAGGCAAAAGTTTTCACTTATTGAAGATTTCATTCTCGAAAACAGAACAGAGATTGTTAAAACTTATGATTTTCTGGATAGTATCGTTGACGAAATTGTTAACCACAATGGTTTGGTTCCCACAACAGACTTAATCAAGAATAGATGCTCTGTTAGAACAATACAGAGATATTTCTCCGAAGTAATTGGTGCAAGTCCCAAAACCTATTCCCGAATCTTAAGACACAAATACATAATAAAGCTTATGTATGAAAACCCCGAAATTCAATGGAACGATTTAATATTCAGAGGTTATTATTTTGACCATTCTCACTTCAACAAAGATTTCTTTGCATTTTCGAGTATTCATCCGGGGCAATATACATTTTTAAAGACCCCAATTGTTGCAGATTTTATTAGATAATCAATATTTTCTGACAAATAAAATGTTTTGCTTAAAAAAATGTTTTTGTCGCATTTTTACACATCATTTATGATTTTTTTATAGTTATTTGTAGAACACATCGTTAATAGATTTGTAGTTCACGCTTTTCTCAAAACTAGTCTGCTATTTCTCAAATCAGACTAAAAGAACAAACGATCGGGTTTTGATTCCAGACAAATCCGGTCGTTTTTTTATAAATTACCTGTCAATAATTTTGGAAAGAGCATTATTTCAGTTTCATAACCTCAATTTTATAATATAGGGTCAAGCAATATTTCTGGGGGATTTAAGAAACTTTATTGTGATGCATAATTTTTACTTATAAAAAAGTTGTTTATTTTTCAAGTAGCTTTTTCATTTTTGTCATCGCCACAAAAACGAAACAAAAAAGGCTAGGA
>CAZOHR010000207.1:0-6824 GCA_964579045.1 uncultured Bacteroidales bacterium
CAATAATATTAACACTATTTGATGCGGTACAGCCAGCGCCATCTGTTACTGTTACAGTGTAACTTCCAGCAGCTGCAGTAATCACACTTGTTATTGCACCATTGCTCCAATTATAAGATGGTGGTGGTGTATGTCCAGAAACGACTACTGAAGCTGTTCCATTTGCCATTCCACATACAGAATTAACAGAAGACATGGTCAATACCATAGCAGGAGGTGCAATTATATTGAAATTTTCTACTGTAGAACAAGCGGCATTAGACCCATCTGCTACTGTAACTGTGTACGCACCAGCACATAAACCACCTGTTGATTGATTATTAGGTGTTGTTCCTGATGAGTAACTATATGAATATGTTGCACAACCGACAGCATTTACAGTTGCAGTTCCGTTGCATCCACCAGCACATGTAGGTGGTGTTGTAACAACAGAAGCAGTTGGAGTATTGCCAGAATTGTTGATCACTGTACTGGCAGAGCCTGTACATGAATTTGCATCAGTTACGGTGACTGAATATGGTCCAGTACACAAAGCATTTATTGTTTGAGTTGTTCCTCCACCAGTCCACGAATATGAGGAATAAGCTAAGGTGGTGGTGGCAGATCCATTACATAAACCACAGCTCGCTGCAGTTGGAGTTATTGCTGGTGTTGGTGCAGCATATACTGTTATGTTTTGACTTGAAGACTGAACACAACCTCCAGCAGTTATTTGTAATGTAACGGTATATGTACCTGGGGCAGCCCATGTAACTCCAGAAGGATTGTGTGCTACTGATGATGCCGGCGTTCCTCCTGCAAAAGTCCATAGATAAGTTTCTCCAGCTACAACTGTGCCCGTATGTGTGAAGTTAAATGAATGACCAGTAAAACATTGATTTCCATTGTAAGTAAATGTTGGAGCAGGGACTGATACTGAATTTAAAGTTACTGAACCTGTTGCTGTACAACCAGTTGCGTCAGTAACATTAACAGTATACGTGCCACCGCCAAGTCCTGTGAAGTTATATGATGCTACACCATTTTGTGTCGCAGCACCTAACTGTAAATTATAATTGGCTACACCACCAGTACCTGTAATTAGAACAGATCCATTATTTGGTCCCCCTACACAAGTTGGGTGGGTTATGCTTGAGTTAAATCCCACCGCCGAAGGTTGTGATATAACAACACTTTGTACAAAATCACATCGACCTATTGCATCAGTTATAGTAATTACATATGTTCCTGGCGGTTGGTTCGTTAAATTAAATCCAGTACCTACAATACCAACAGGAGCTCCTGCATTTATCGTATAATTATAAGGTGCCGTTCCTCCGCTTATACCTGATACAGTAATTGTTCCGTCATTGGCACCGTTACATGTTACATTTGTCCTGCTTACAGTTGCCTCAATACCATTTATTGTAAAATTGAGACAATTTCCAGTAGAGAAGTTACTACAAATATCATTAACCCCGCCATTTAAAACGCAAATGGTATAGTTTCCATCGTTATCTAAGAAATCTGTTAGTTCTAATGTCCATAAATCATCGTAAAATGTTCCAGCATAAGTACCAGCTGCACCAGCTTCGCAAACAGCACTCCAAGCATCTGCAATTGCATAAGTGCCCGCAGGTCCTGTAATAACAAAATCACTAGGTTGAACAGAACCACACCATAATCTTTCTGAGAATTGAAGTGTTAAAGATGAAGATCCACAAATAGGAGGGTAAACAATTGCATCGAGGTGTGGTGGTACATTATCAATGATAGATGCAGATCCACCAAAATTTATATTATATCCAAATTGAGTAGAAGAAAAATTACTAACATTAACAATATAAGTATTACCTGCAGTAACGTTTAATAAGGCATTGTCATTACCATCCCCAGCACTTCCGCAGGTTAATCCAGAGCCACCATTGGCACCTGTTGTCCCTGATGTTGCTGACCAGTTACAACTAATTTGAACAGATGATGGATTTGATTCAATTGTATTACAATCAGCAGTTGTTATGTTATATACAGACCAGTCATAATCATCAGTTGCTTGATTTGGAGTAATGTTGAAAGAAGTATTTCCAGATGTAGTAGCAGTAAATGTGTACCATACATCGTTACGTTCACCAGATAGCATACAGTTTCCAGGACAGCCACCTGTTGTTGGAATTTCATTAGGGTAATTTCCAGTACCTGTATATGATGCTACTGTAGAGTAATTACTTGTACATAGGGGAATTGCACCTAAGCAATCCTGTACTGTTGGCGGAGGAAGGCGGCGATAAGCTAAAAGTCCAGCATTTACAACTGCCGCACTGCAATAAAACTGATAAATACCGACTGTGAATGTACCAGCACTCGGAGCTACAAATACTATTTCAGAGCCAAGTCCACAAAAGTCATCATTGTAAAAAGCAGCCAAAGGCGAACCCGTTCCACTTCCACTATAAATCTCCAACTGTGTATCAACTGAGTTGGTTCCACCACCCTGACAAAATGAGAAAACAAAGGTTTCTCCTGCGTAGGTTGCAACAAACGTATAGTAGTTATGTGTATTAACATTTATTGTTTGAAAAGTACTAGTAGGGACTAAAGCTCCAGCCAATGTAGCTCCTGAACAAACGGCGAAAACTTTGGTGTTTATAGAAAACATCAAAGTTGTTAGTGCGGCAAAAAGTAAAATCTTTCGCATAATATGTCGGGGTTTTAATTTAACTTTATAATAAATTTAAAAATGGTTGATCTAATTATTCTTATTCTCTAATTCCTTAAGCATACTCTCATATTCTTCTGGATTCTCTTGTATCCATTCTTCTTTGGACTTCTTATAATTACTATCATCCAGTTCTTTGTTTCCAGTGTTTTCATATGATGGAAACCCAAGAGCACTAACATTGGTTTTGGCGCTGCCCAGTGAATTTGTTCTTGCATTAATATGCTCTGGATTAACACCATCAACAATTATGGTACTATAATCATAATCAACATTATTTGCCAATAATATGTTTCTCACATAATTTGCAGTAATAATGTCATTTATATATAATTGGTATCTGTCTTTACCAGCACCACTTTTAAAATATCTGCCGTCAATGATATTATTATCATTCAATAAATCATTTAGTATCTTTTCACCGTGTTCTTGATTGGTTATGTTCTGTACTTCAAAATAAACAGTATACCCATTATTAGCGGATTTTTTCTGAACAAAATCTAATTTTTGCTGCTGTGCAAAGCTGCTCAAAATACCGAAAGTTAAAATAATACTAAAAAATAGTCTCTTTTTCATAATTCTTATTTTTAATTTCTCATCAAATTTACTCTACCCTTTTTAGTTTGAACATTGCCGAATTGATCAAGAGTTTTGATTTCCCATAGATAAAATCCAGGTCTAGCTTCTTCTCCTATATTATTAATTCTGCCATTCCACATATAATCAGGACTATCAGAATCAAAAACAGTGTTTCCATTGCCATCAACAATTATTAGTTTGTAAGAAACAAAATCCATATTCTCGCCAATCGGACCAAAACTAGAATTAACACCATTTGCAGTTGGCACAAAAGCATTTGGTACAAAATAAACATGTTCTATTACAATATTTACCTTCTCCGATGCTTCAGATTTGCAACCAAACTCATTAACAGCAGTTAAATTAATTAAGTATTCACCTGCGCGGTTAAAATCATAGCTTATTTCTTTTTCACTAAACTGTTGATTATCAATGCTCCACAATAATCTCAAATCCTCAACATTATTGCAAGTAAAGTAATATAAATTTTCTGTATTGTCAAAATTTATTTTAACAATACTTGGTTTATTTATGGAAATTTGAGGCAATTTTTGGCTTTTTAACACATTGTTGTTGAAAATTACTAAAACTTCGGGCATATAAGTACCTTCTTCAAGATAAGAATGCTCTGCATTTTTTCCGTAGACTCTGTAGTTTTCATCGGTATTCCAAATTATATCACAACCTGCTGGAATATTTTCTGCATTGAATATTACTTTAGATGGTATACAATTCTCGATAATCTGGACATAGAATTTGGAGTTGCTTAAATCTGGAATTGTTACAATCGAAACTTCATTACTAGAAGTATTATTAGTTTTAGACTCTGTTTTGTCGACAGTAGAGATTACTTCAGACTTTGAAACATTAGTATTAGAGTTCTCATTTGCATTATCTGTAACAGAGTTATCTGACTTAGAATCATTAACTGATAACTCATTGTTATTGTTAATCACACTATTGTCTTTAGCAATAAGCTCTGAATCTTTATTAATGACAGTTGAATTAATACTATTTATATTAACATCAACTTTGTCTGGCTTCTCATTGTCCACGACCACAGGATTCTTTCCCGAATCATTATTTGAAATCTGAGTTATGGTATAAATTCCAGCAACGGACAGTATTACTGCCGTGGCCACGAGGATTGTTTTTGTCAAACCGCTCATCCCAGGCGATTTTGGTAAATCCTTCTCAAGTTTTATCCAGTCGTTGTGGTCGTATGCGACCTCAAAATCTGAAAGTAAGTCTTTTATGTTTTTCATATCATTCATTGATATTACCGTATTTATCTATATACATATTTTTTAATTTCCCTTTTGCTTTTGCCAGATTGGATTTCGATGTTCCAATACTGATGTTAAGCATTTCTGCAATCTCTTTGTGCGAGTATTCTTCAACAACATAGAGATTGAAAACTGTTTTATAAGCAGGTGATAGTTGCTGAATTAACTCAATGATTTTCTCTGCGCTTGCATTAGTCAATTGTAGTTTTTCTAGACCATCATCCGAATCGTCTGTGAGATTATTTAAACTGAGTTCCGAATCATTACTAAAACTCATTTTATTTTTTCTTCTTATGCAGTCTATCGTATTGTTGACGATAATCCTGCGTATCCATCCTTCTATCGATCCAGTATGCTTAAAATACACAATTTTTTCAAAGACCTTTATGAACCCGTCGTGCAAAAAATCCTTAGCCTCGTCTTTATCTTTGGCGTATCTTAAGCACAAACCCAGCATTTTTCCGTATGTGTATTTGTAAAGTTGCTGCTGACAGTCCCTGTCCCCTCGGATACACCCATCCACAATCAACTTTACGTCCTCCTGGTTGCTAAGGTTCATATTTCTTGTTTTCAAAGTTATGACGATAAATGTTTTATTTAGTTGTCTAGTGTGTCAAAAAAATTTATCGAAATTATAAAAAAAAATGAAATAAAAAAAAGTTTAAAAATGTGTCTAATGTTTTGTTAATTAATGAAGTCTTTTTTTATATTTGCCAAACTCGAAAAAATAAAGCATTATTATGGAATTATCTCACATCGAACACATTGGTATTGCAGTAAAATCAATAGATGAAGCAAGAAAGTATTACGAAGAAGTATTAGGTTTAACTTGTTATGCGGTTGAAGAAGTTAAAGACCAGAGAGTAAAAACAGCATTCTTTAAAATTGGTCAGACAAAAATTGAGTTGTTGGAATCTACTGATCCTGAAGGTCCGGTAGGAAAGTTTATCGAGAAAAAAGGTGAGGGCATTCATCATATTGCTTTTGCAACTAAAGGTATTGAAAATGCTCTTGAATATCTAGAAGCTGCTGGTATCAGCCTAATAGATAAAACTCCAAGAAAAGGTGCCGAAGGATTGGATATTGCTTTCATGCATCCTAAGTCAAGCTTTGGTGTACTAACAGAAATTTGTGAAGACAAAAATAAATAATTAATTACTTACACTAGAACAATTTAATAATGGCAATCGAAGAAAAAATTAAAAAGCTTGTCGAAATGCGTGCAGAAGCACGTCTCGGCGGTGGCGTTAAGAGGTTAGAAGCTCAGCATGCTAAAGGAAAATTAAGCGCACGTGAGCGAATAGACCTCTTACTTGATAGCGGAAGTTTCGAAGAATTAGACATGTTTGTTACGCACAGACTTGTAGATTTTGGACTTGAAAAAGAACTTTATCTAGGAGATGGTGTTGTAACTGGCTACGGAACTATTGATGGCAGACTAATTTATGTTTACTCTCAGGATTTTTCTGTTCTCGGAGGTTCTTTGTCAGAGACAAATGCAAAGAAAATTTGCAAAGTTATGGATATGGCTATGAAAGCCGGAGCACCGATGATCGGTCTAAATGATAGTGGTGGCGCTCGTATTCAAGAAGGTGTTTTAAGTTTGTCTGGTTATGCAGAAATCTTTCAGCGTAATATCGAAGCATCTGGCGTAATTCCTCAGCTTTCAGCTATTCTAGGCCCTTGTGCTGGTGGCGCTGTGTATTCTCCAGCACTTACCGACTTTATTCTTATGGCCGAAAACATTAGTTATATGTTTGTTACTGGACCAAAGGTAACCAAAACAGTAACTGGCGAAGATATTACTGTAGAGAACCTAGGTGGACCAATGGTTCATGCATCTAAGTCAGGTGTTGCTCATTTTGTTTCTGATAATGAAGAAGAAGCCTTGAAAACTTTAAGGAGACTGATTTCTTATTTTCCTCAAAATTATATGGAAACAACTCCACTTCATGAATGCACTGATCCGATTAATAGAGTTGAAGATTCGTTAAACACAATTATTCCGGACAGCCCCAATAAACCATATAATGTTATTGATATCATCAAAACTATTGTTGATAATTCTGAATTCGAAGAAGTACATAAGTACTATGCAAAAAATATCGTTGTAGGTTTTGCTAGATTTAATGGACAGTCTGTTGGTATTGTCGCAAATCAACCAAGTTTTTTAGCTGGTGTTCTCGATATTGAAGCATCAAGAAAAGGCGCCCGTTTCGTAAGATTCTGTGATTGTTTTAATATTCCAATTGTAACATTAGTTG
>CAZOHR010000208.1:0-6811 GCA_964579045.1 uncultured Bacteroidales bacterium
CCTGTCGGATTTTCAGCTAATGATGAAGCAGGAGTTGCTCCATTTCCAAAATCCCATGCGTACATAAATCCTATACCTGAAGATCCTGTATTAGTAAAGTCAACCATAGAGCCAATACAGACAGAGTCGGTAAAAGTAAAACTTGCGATAGGAGTTTCGTATAAAACGATAGATTGTGTTGCACTATTAGAGCAACCTGTGATTTGGTCAACAACAGTAAGACTAATTATTTGAGCACCGTAAGAACTAAAATTAATGCCTACTGGATTTACATCTGTTGATGTAGCAGGCGCAGCGTTTACTCCGAAATCCCAATCAAAGTCTAAACCTGTTGGATCTAAATCATACATAAAATCAATTACCTCGCCATCGCATTTTGGTGCTGTACTACTAAATGATATGTTTGGTGCTGGAGAATTACCAACAGGTACTGTCTGAGTTATATTTGAACTACACGAAGCATTTGATATTGTTAATGTAACGTCATGATTTCCGTTGCCATTAAAAACAACTCCTAATGGATTTTCAGCAGCTGATGCTGTAGGAGATGCATTTGGACCAAAATCCCAAGAGTAAGAATATGAATCATCGCTACTACCAGTATTTGTAAAATTGACATTAGTGCCAATACATACACTATTAGTGAAGATAAAATTTGCTACCGGAACATCTAAAACTTGAAAATCATCTTCATAAGTTTGTTGACATCCACTTCCAATGTCGGTAACAGTAAGATAAGCCATTTTTATCCCAGAACTAGCAAAAGTAATTCCACTTGGGTTTTCATCGGTGCTAGTTGCAGGTGTTCCGTCAGGAGTAAATGACCAATCAAATGTAACCCCAGCGCTAGTTCCAGTATTAGTAAAACTTACGGCTTGGTTTGAACAAATTGGACCAGTATGCACAAAAGAGGCAACTGGGCCAATCACAATGTTAATGGTATCATACAATACTCTTGTACAATAATCATTGGATACTATGTGTTGAATAGGATGCAAGCCAGGCTCACTAAAAACTACTAGCGGATTTTCACTATATGATACCGTTGGAACAGCATCGGTTGGAAAAATCCATTCATGTGTATAAATTCCACCTGTTGAACCAGTATTTGTAAATTGTACTGTATTGTTTTCGCAAGAATTGTCAACAAATGTAAAAGCTGCATTAGGTCTTTCGTGAACAGTTACAAATTTTGTAACAATAGATGAATCCATTCCACAGTTAATAACAATCTTAAGATCAACTTGGTGTAAACCTGGAACTGACCAATTAACGGATGGGTTCTCTTGAGTTGAAGTAGCTTGTGATGCAGGGCCGTAGAAAGTCCATTCGTACAAAATTCCAGGGCCTGTTGGACCAGCATTTACAAATTGGATATCTTCACTAACACAACCTGGTTCGTCATACACAAAATCTGCAATTAGAGTATCGACTGTCGCACCGAAGCTATTAGCCTCAAGAAAAACTGCTGAATCATAAGCAGCATCTAGAGCATCGGCAATTACAATTTTAATGTGGTATAGTTCACAAGGAGAAACAACTGCAACAGCTGTAAACATTTGAGTTAGCCCATCAAATTCAACAAATGTACCACCAATGTTATCAACATACATAGCAGAATTGGAGTTTTCAGCAGCACAAACACTGTTTGGGTCACCATTGTTAACAGTTGAAATAGCAACTGCTGTAGATGTCCCAGGAACTAAGGCGATATTGTAGTTAACGTAGTTTCCACCAAGAGGGTTTGGACCAGTAAGAAGAAAAGCGAATGCATCATTGAAATCACACACATACTCACGATATTCTTCGGAAGCAAACAGATAATTAAAAAGAACAGTGTCTGCTGCCGTTTTGAAATCGAATTCGATTACCGCAGCATCATTAGATGTCATTCCCATTATTGTTTCGATATCAATATCTCCAAATTCCCCATTGTCTGTTGAGGTTCCACCAAAAAGATTTGGGCCAGGAGCATCGAAAATGTTGCCTGTTGACAGAATTATCCCGCTCGACATTGGTACAGTCGGGTGTCCCGTCCCTGTATTAAACGCCCCAATTGCCTGTCCCGATCCAGCAGAAGTAATATTGTACACCTGTACCCCTTCTCCAAGAAGCACTTGCTCTACCAACTGAACATCGGTAAGAAAGTCCTCTATTGTTAATTGCGCTTTAACAGACAGCGAACTAAGGGTACTGAGGCTTATTATTAATATTATATATTTTAAATATCTCATATAAAATGGATTTAAAATAATTTGCGAATTTTATCAGCAGAATTAAAGTAATATGCTATACTAATCTCATGAGTATTGGCACTGGCTGCAATATTACTAATGCCACTGCTTGGCAAATCGTAACTATATCCAATTGAATAATTTGTGTATTGGAATCCTAAATGAAATGCTACAGTATTTTGAGCCCTATACCAGATGCCAATTCTGGCAACCATATCATCATTTATAGCGTAATCTGTGTATAAACCAGTAGCTAGTTCATAAGAGCCTTTCTGTGAGTTTGCAATAATATTTGGCATAAAACTAAGACTACTTCCTTCGGGTGTGATTTTTATTCCTGCTTGTGTCGATATTTTTGTAAATAGCAATCCATCATCCTCAATAAAACTTTCGTTTGGTGATGTAACATGAAAAGCAGAAACACCAGCAAATGCGTTTAAATTACCTTCTTCGGGTTGGAAATACCATAAAACTCCAAATCCAGCATCGATAAACAACTTTGATTCAAACAAAATTGATTCGTTACTTGGATTGTCAGCAGTATATGTTCCAACGGTATATTGATCATCAAAAGTTAAGCCTTGAGTATCTAATGATTTCTGATTAAACCCACCATAGATAGAAGCGCTTAAAAAGTGTCCTGATTCTGTTAATCTCAAATTATAACCAACAGCTAATAAAACCTCTGTATGTCCAAATGCCCCTGCCTGATCGTTCATCGCAAATAATCCAGCACTTAGACTATTGTCACCTTGCTCATAAACTGGCATAAAGAAAGTTAATGAAGCTGTTTTATATCCATTGTCAATACCTGCCCATTGCGAACGGTAATTTAATTTTGCATTAATACTATTGTCTGTTCCCATAATAGCTGGGTTTAATTTCAATGGTGCAGAATATGGTTGAGAAAATCTAACATCTTGTGCAGTAATTGACCAACTAATTAGTAATCCGAGTGCTATATATAATATTTTTTTCATAATTGTAATTTTTAAAATTTATACCTAAATATATTATCTTATTAAATTTATCATTCCAGTTAAGTTAAACTTCTCACCATCGCTAAATTCTCCTATTGTATGGTAAACATATGCACCGTTTGGAACCTTTTTGCCAGTTCCTTGCACTGTACCATCCCATCCTTCGTTTGGGTTAGTAGAATGATAAATAAAATCTCCTTCTCGGTCAAATATATTTAACTCGAAACTAATTGTTCCTTTTCCTCTAATGTAGAATATGTCGTTCTTTCCGTCATCATTTGGTGTAAAAGCTGAAGGAACATATACCCCAGGAATATGAACGATTACAGTTACGCTATCGAAGCCAACACAGCCATAAATATCAGTACCAACAACCATATAAACAGTTGTACTATCTGGACTAGCAATTGGATTATAAATCCATGAATTGTCGAGTGAAAATTCTGGTGTCCATTCATATTGAATTGCACCATTTGCGACTAGTTGTACACTTTCTCCTTGAGCCATTTCAACTGTATCTTGACTTGTTGTTCCTGTTGCTTGCACATCTGTAATAGGACGAATTAATACCTGAACTTCATCAGTTATTGTGTCACAACCAAGTATATAAGTGTTTAGCGTATAAATCTGTGATTGTAGCGGTGATGCAAAAGGATTTGGAGATAAAGTGTCGCTTACTCCTTGAGTAGGTGTCCAGAAATACATTTGACCTTCGATAAATCCTGTTCCAATCTGAATACTGTCTCCGAAACACAAAGCAGCATCGGGACCAGCATTTGCTGTAGCTGATGGAAGCATAGTAACTATTACCGTATCTTTCGACATACATCCAGCGGCATCTGTTACTGTGAGCATAAAATATGTCACTTGTGCTAAAGGACTAGCAATTGGCTGAGCTATGTCAAAGGTATCAACAAGCGAAGATGGAAACCATTCGTATGAAAGTCCGACAATTTCTTCGCTACCCAACAATAAACTTGCATTAGCACAGATTGTTGTATCAGCACCAGCATCAATTTCTGGATATTCGAAAATCTCAATATCTTGTGTAATTGAGTTAGAACAAACGCCATTAGTAACACTTAAGCTAACTGACTTTGTACCACCTTCGGTATAAGTGACTTGACTAGGATTTTGAGCAGTAGAACTTGATGGTTGTGAATTCGCTCCAAAGTCCCAAACAAATGCCCAATTGCTTCCAGTACTTCCAGTGTTTGTAAAATTAACTCCTTCGTCACCACAAACAGGTGCATCTGAAGTAAAACTTGCTGTTGGTGTTTGATGGATAGTTATTGTGTGCTCAATAGTATCTGAGCAGGTGGTTGTTAAATTGACAATTACCAAACTAACTACTTTTGTGCCGAAATCATCATAAACAATATTCAGTGGATCTTCATCGGTAGATGTAGTTGGACTTGAATTAGCTCCAAAATCCCATTCAAAACTAACATTTACATCATCGCCAGTATTAGTAAAATTTACAGGTAAACCAACACATTGAGGAGCATTGCTTGCAAAATCGGCGTGTGGGGTTTCTAAAACATATGTTGAATCAATAATAGTGTTGGAACAGTTAGAATTGGTGATTGTAAGACGGATATATTTTTTGCCGAAGCTGCTGTACATAATTCCAACTGGATTCTCGGCATTGGATGTTGGAGGATTTGCATCAACTCCAAAGTCCCAAGAGTAACTCCAATCGTCTCCGGTGCTTCCAGAATTTAAGAAATCAAAACCAAAGTTCATACAAGTAGGCCCTGGAGTAGTAATATCAGCAACAGGAATTGGATTAATTGTAACAGAATGACTAACATTATCTGAGCATCCTGTTGTAGTATTGGTTGTGATTAGCTCAACTTGATGTGACCCCGCTGTTGCAAAATTAATATCCGTAGGATTTTCATCTGTACTTGTTGCAGGAGTCGCACCTAGTCCAAAATCCCAAGCATAAGTAACATCAACATCAGTACCTGTATTTGTGAAATTCACATCAAGTCCTGCGCACTGTGGTCCTGAGTTAACAAAATCAGCTATAGGCGTTTCGAGAACTGTAAGATTTTCAATTGCAAAGTTTGAGCAAGTTGCATTACTGATTGTAAGTGTAATAGATTTTACACCACTGGTATTATAAACTATTCCCGATGGGTTTTCGGAAGTTGATGAACCTGGAATTGCTCCCTCACCAAAATCCCAAGTGTATGACCAACTACCACCAGTACTGCCAGTATTGTTGAAATTAAATATTGAGCCTACACAATCATCTCCAGAATTAGTAAAAGAGACTAAAGGAGTTTGAGCGATAGTAATAGATTTCGAAATTTGATCTGAACAACCAGTTAATACAGCAGTGGTTATTAACGAAACTAATTTATTTCCAGGAACAGCATAAGTTACACCGCTCGGATTTTCTACTATACTTGTGGCAGGAGTTGCATCAGCACCAAAGTCCCAAGCATAAGTGTATCCACCGGTTGATCCAGTATTTACAAAATCCACATCTGAACCGTCGCAAACAGGTGCATTACTGGAAAAATCACTTATTGGAGTTGCAAAAACAGTCATGCTTTGAGTAGTTGAATTAGAACAATAAGCATTATTGACTGTCAAGGTAATATTTTTTAATCCTGCAATAGAGTATGTAATTCCACTTGGATTTTGAGCAGTTGACAATTGAGGAATTCCACCAGCACCAAAGTCCCACGTGTAGTTCCATTGCGATCCGGTTGAACCGGTATTTGTAAACGCGAAGTCTGTTCCTAAACAATCGTCGCCCGAGTCAGTAAAACTTACACTAGGAGTTTCTCTTATTAAAACACTTTTTACAGTATTTCTTGAGCAACCAGTAATTGTGTTGGTTATTGTTAAACTTACAATTTTTGACCCATCAGTTGAGTAAACAATACCAGCAGGATGTTGAAGTGTTGATGTTGCCGGAACAGCATCTACACCAAAATCCCAAGCAAAAGTACAATTCGTCGATGACCCTAAATTTGTAAAATCGACATCAATTCCTGAACAAACAGGGGCATTTGATGCAAAGTCAATAACTGGTGTTTGCGCAACATTTAAAACTATACTAGCACTTTGAGTACAGTGCCCATTGGTCATATTCAAGGTGATAGTTTTAGCGCCACTACTTGTGTAATAGATTCCAGTTGGGTTTTCAGCAGAAGAAACCGATGGAGACGCATTTGGTCCAAAATCCCATGTATATAACCACTCTGTGCCGGTACTTCCAGTGTTAGTGAAATCAATAGTTTCTTCTTCACAAACAATCATTGAGCTGGCTGTAAAAGAAACTGTTGGGTTCTCGTAGATTTGAACTCCAAGATTTTTGTATGAAATACATCCTGTAACAACATCCGTAACTGTTAAAGAAGCTGCTTTAACGCCCTCTAAACTATATGTAACACTAGGAGGAAATTCTCCAGAGAAAGATGCTGGACTAGCATTTGCCCCGAAATCCCAAGTATAAGTACAGTCTGGGTGGCTATAACCACTATTAGCAAAATTAACAGTATTTCCTGTACATTCTGGAGCTGAGGAAGTAAAGTCTGCCTGCACACTATCGCAGTAATGCGGAGCCTGTGCAAATAC
>CAZOHR010000209.1:0-6806 GCA_964579045.1 uncultured Bacteroidales bacterium
TTAACTAATCCAATCGGTAAGGCTAAGTCTCCATAAAATCCAGGATTTCCATCACGACCACCTAGAAAATCGCCGATATCTGTTCTAAAATCATTGTGATATGGAAGTGTTGTGTCAGTAACAGTAACACGAGCAAAGCTTGTACAGTGAATTGCAATCGGTATTATAGCTTCACCATAAATTCCTAGTAAACTCTCAACTGTTTCGTGAGCTCTCGGACAATTTCCGCATTTGTGGCCAGTGAAATCATAAATAATAATCTTTCGGCCATTCCATACAACATTTCCTTCTTTAATGTAGGGCTCTTCAATTTTATCGCAAGCCTGAAAAAGAGCTGCTAAAATTAGTATAACTGCTATATATTTTGCTTTCATTTTTTTTAATTAAAATGTTGAAGAAATTGATAATGCTAAACCATTTGATGCAGGAACATTACGACATACTCCACCTACACACATTACACCTTCGCGTTGTTTTCCGTATGTTAGCTGAATACGGCTTCCACCTTGTACGTGGCCTAATCCTACACTAAAATAATGTGGTCTGCTAGTTGGATCTGGATTGCCATAGTTCCAATTGTCGAAAACGGTAAAAAACCAATTTGGAATTGTAAGTTCAATTAATCCTAAGCCCCAATTGCCTTCGTCCTGCTTTGTAAACATTCCCTGAAATTCTGTTTTAAGTGCAATCTCACCTGTAAATTTATAGGTCATATCTGCGATTGCAATATGCGCTAAAACATTGTCGTGACCAGCTACACCTCTCAGCAAATCGTAGTTATAATATAGATTAACATAAGACAAGTTGGTATATATCTTTTTGTTCCATTTTTTAGAAATCTCAATATTGAAATCCTGATAGTAGAGTTCATCGCCAATAGAAAAGAATTCGGTGTTGTATCCAAGTGTACCAGCAGCTCCGATTGGAGTGGTGTCATTTATTTGAGTTCTTTCGATTTCGTGTACTCTCGAATAATTTAAAGATACAGTTGTTCCATATTTACCACCGATAAAGCTATCTTTTTTAAACTTGTACATTAACTCTGCTTTGGCGCCCCATTCTCCGTTTGGTTGAGATGCGTATGGGTAAAATGCAGGTAAGGCATAGATATGATTTCTCGAAATTTCAGGCATCATATTAATGTTCAAATCTGTAAGATTTGCATTTCTGTCTGAGCGTGTTGCCATATTATCAACCCATTTGGTACCAAGCACAATTCCCAGTCCTTTTTGAGAGTATGTAGCGTTTATAAGAAATGCCTGACCAGGTTTGTAAATATAATTGTTATCTGCAGAAGGGTCATTAATCTTATATGCATATTCCGAAACAATTGCAAAACCATTGTATTTAATGTCAATCCTTCCCGCTCCAGAACCAACATTGTTTGGCAGATTATAAACAGGATTGTCTTCTTTCTGATACTTGCTAACAAAACTTCCTCCTAGGCTAAGTCTTAGATTGCTTTCACTAAAAGAAGGGATCATATCATTTATTTGTAATTCTCCATCAATTCCTCGAATAATACCAGGACCGTATTCCCAGTAAAATCTTTGTTTCCCAATTAATCCTTTGATATAAACACCTGGAGTTGGATTGTATTTTATACGAAAACCATTGAGAGCATTGTCTATTCCAAGCAGTTTTTCATCGTATGATCTTAATACAAGACCATTTCCAAATTGCTCATAAAAATTACCAGCTGTAATTTCGAGATTGTCAGTATTAAACATTGCCCATTTTACAGGAATACCTATTCCATCGTTTCTACCACCAGTATTAGGATAACCTAAAAGCGAATTCATGTACCCTTCGTAACGAAATCCAGCAGTAAATTTGCCCATGGAATAAGTAAAATTAGCCCATGAATTTGCAAGTACATTTTCATCAACAGCAACTGCTCCTATTTGCTCGTCTTCAATATAATACTGCACATCGCTTTGAAAATTCCCAGTTACTTGTCCATAATTAGGTGTTTCTTCCTGTGCGTACACAGAGAAAATTCCCAAGCCGAATAGACTTAGGAACAATATGGTAAATTTTTTCATGTCTGGTTTCAGTTTTTTATTTTATTGGTTGGCCTTTAGCAACTTTTTTTACCATTTCAAATGTTTTGGTTTCATCACCTTCTAGATAGGATGTGTGTTGCCAAACTACTTTACCTTTACCATCTAGTAGGAAAGTATGAGGAACATTTCCAACATTCATAGCTCTTTTAAAATCGCCATTAGGGTCGAGATAAACGTCAAATTCCCAACCGCGTGCGTTTACAAAAGGAGCAACAGAGCTCTCGCTACGGGCATTGTCTATAGAAATAGCAACAATCTTAACCCCAGTTTCTTCTGCCCAATCGGCATATTCTTCGTTAAATGCAGTTAATTCTTTAACACAAGGCTTGCACCAGGTAGCCCAAAAGCTAACCAATACTGGTTTGCCATTATTCGCTATTATTGATTTAGTGTTGACGGCCTTACCTTTAATGTCTTTAATTTGAACCGAAGGGACATCTTGAGCAAAAATATAACTTGAAAAAAGCCCCAAAACAATTATTAAGATAGTATTTTTCATAACCTAAAAAATTAAAATTTTTGTAAAAATAATTAAAACCTGATTTGTATTACAACAATCAAACCAAAATTTTAAAAAAAAGCCCGGCGAACCGAGCTTTTTTATTTATTGCTTAATTATTTTACAAGAATCACTTTGTGATTTGTAACAACATTGTCTTTAGTGATTTTAACGAAATATGAACCAGCCTCGAAAGCAGAAACATCAATTCTGTTGCTTTCTAAAGCATTGTCAATATTCATAACTACTTGTCCAAGATTGTTTACAATCTGAATGTTTGCACCTTGAGCAAAGTTAATGTTTAAAACATCGTTTGCAGGATTAGGGAATACCATAAAGTTATTAGCATTTACAGAGTTTGCATTTACCAAGAAATCATTGATAGGCATTGATTCTGCATTAAGAACTTCGCGATTGTTAACATTTGCATCGTAATTATTTATAAAAGCAACAATTGTTAAGTTAGCTGGTACCCAAGCTGCATTATGAGTGTAAGAATAAGTTTTTGTGTAAGTAGTTCCTTGAGTATTAGAAGTGATAACACTTGCATCGCCGAATGTTGCAGAGATAGCATCTCTCATTACATGATGATGAGTATAACTACCAGTAACACCTGATTGAGTTCCAACAATACCATCTTCAACAATATAAACAGACATTCTTAGGTCTTCACCTGCAACGTCTCCAACTAATTCGCCAGAAACAGTAAGGTCTAATACTCTTGTATCAGGATTATAAACACCTTCCATTACAACAGTAGCAAATGCTGGAGTTTCAAGTCTTTCGTCCATTAAAGCAGGAGTGTAAGTAGATGATGGGAAGAATACTGGTCCTGGATCGCCGTCTGGAGAAAGGAAAGCTCTATCAAGCATTGTTGCTGGAGCATAAGTAGATCCACCATCATTAAAGAACACTAAGAGTTCAGTGTTTTCAGCAATAGTCATTGGGTCTGTATAATAACCAGCATGTTGAGAAATCCAGATTACGTCAGGTCTAGTACTAGTCCATGTCTCAAGGTTTGTGGTTGCAGGAGGGCAGTTAGGACACTGACCAGTTGTAAATTGCTCAAGTAATACTTTTCTTGGTACAGTATTGCTATTAACAATAACATTATGAGTCATTGTGTTGTCTGTTTCATCATCAGCAATACCATTTGGATTAGATACAAAAACTTCGATTTGATAAGTTCCGTCTAATGGGAAGTTAACAGGAATATTATGAGTAAAGTCAACTGTTTCACCCATTCCAATACTACAAGTTACATCAAAGTCAGCAACATAACCACCACCATCAACTTGGTAAGTAACAGTAAAAGATGTTAGAGAAACACCATTGCTCATAACTGTTCCAGTAACATTAATGTTTGTTGAAGGTACTCCGTAAGGAGACATGGTAATGTCAACAAGTTCGATTTCGTCTTGAGGACATCCATCGCCCATTCCTTGTACGCTTGCTTCTGCAGCAAATTCTCCACCTTCACCAATCAATACTTCGTCATAATAAACTTCAAAATAACCAGTTCCATAAGAACAGCAAATACCATCACCATATTGATCATAAATAATAAATGCATAGCATCCAGTACCGTCAACATCAATAGGTGCAATTGTTTGTAAAACAGAAGCATCTGTGTAAGGGCCTCCTTCTGCTAGTACAGCAGAATTTACTGTATTAACAACCTCCCAAGTGGTTTCTGTACCATAATTGTCAGTTTTTAATACAACATCAATTGTATGCTGAGCATAGATAAAGCCAAATGCTAACATAAACAAGAACAACAAAGTAAACTTTTTCATAAATTTTAAAATTTAGTTAATAATAATTAAGTAATTTTTTGCTAATATAGATGAAGATTTTGAATTATGGTTGCCCTATATTAATAAAATTAGACCAAATGTTCAAAAATAGTATTTTTTTAGTAAATATTGTATTCAAATTATGATTTTAATTATTTTGGAAAAAATTCAAATTCCGTTTATGCTCATTTATTGACAGTAATCGAAAATTTGAATTTGTCAGATAATTTTTAATTTTTTGTATAATTTGAGTTGGAGGTGTCAAATTATTGTGTATCTTTGAAAAAAAAGTTATTATGAAAAAACTATTTACTCTTGTTTTGGCTATTGTTGTCGTTAGTGTAGCATCTAAAGCTCAAACCTTTGCTATCCTTAATGATTCGGATGAGGTGATTACTGGTTCAACAATTGTGATTCCGATTACTGTTAATAATGAAGTTGGGTTTGACATAAAGATTCAAAATTTAACGGGAGTTGTCGTAAATGCAAAAATTAGTAAGCTCTTTACCGAAGGACCAGTTGCAGATTCTTTTAATTCTATGTGTTCTCCTACCACTGAAACCAGTGCGGGCGCCTGCGTAACTTCCACAACAACTCCAACTTTTACACTCAATCCAAGCGAAGTGTCAGGACTTGCTGCAATGCATTTTGACCAAGGTCCAAATCCAGGAGTTTCGACTGTTAGATATAAAGTCTATAATACTGCAAACGAAGCAGATTTTGTAGTCGTATATTATACATTCTCAACACAAACATCAATTAATACTTCAATTGCAACCGATTTTGTGGTATTCCCTAATCCTGCTTCACGCAATTTTACAATTGAACATAACTATGGACCAAAAGCAGTTATCGAAGTTTTCAATGTTCTTGGTAAATCAGTTGCAAAAATTTATTCTGGTGCAGATAATCAAATAAGCATTGATTGCAGTAAATGGGAGAATGGATATTACTTCTGCAGACTGTTCAACGATGGTAAAATTGAGAAAACCATTAAATTGATTGTTACACACTAAACTGTAGTTTAAAATATATATCTTTAATCCCGGTTTTTAATCGGGATCTTTTTATGGCTGAACATAATCTTTTAGGTGAGAAAGGGGAGGAGTTGGCAGTAAAAATGCTAGCTTCAAAAGCATATGTCATTATTGCAAACAACTGGAGAACTAAACACAAAGAGATAGATATTGTTGCTATGGACGGAGATGTTCTCGTATTTGTGGAAGTCAAAGCTAGAACCGAAGATTATTGGGGAAATCCCGAAGAATTCGTGACAAAGAAGAAACAGAGATTGCTTATAAGCGCTGCTGAGACCTATATCTCAGAAACTGATTACAAGGGCGAAAGTAGATTTGATGTAGTTTCAGTTTTATTCTTAAAAAGTGGTACAGAAATCGAGCATATTGTTGAAGCGTTTTATCCATAATATATGATAACAATAAAAGAAATTTGTGATGCAGCAGAAAGAATCAAACCTTTTGCTCACATTACTCCAGTTCTGAGTTCGTCAAGAATAAATAAAATATGCAATTGCAGCATTTTTTTTAAGTGTGAAAACATGCAAAAGGTGGGCGCTTTTAAATTTCGTGGGGCTCTTAATGCCGTTAGTTCGTTGTTGCCCGAAGAATACAAAAATGGAGTAGTAACTCATTCTTCGGGGAATCATGCACAAGCATTGGCACTAGCAGCAAAAATTCACAATATTCCTGCATACATTATAATGCCCAACAATGCACCAGAAGTAAAAATTAATGCTGTGAGAGAATATGGTGCCGAAATAATTTTTTGCATACCTACACTCGAAGCCAGAGAAACAACTACAGAGCAAGTTATAAAAAGAACTGGAGCCAAGTTTATTCACCCATATAATAATGAAGAGATTATTACTGGGCAGGCAACATGTGCTCGTGAATTTCTGAATCAACTAGAATGTGCACCAGACATAATAGTTGCTCCGGTAGGTGGAGGTGGCTTATTGTCTGGAACAGCAATTTCTACCAAATATTTATCTCCCAACACTTTAGTTTTTGGTGCAGAACCAGTAATGGCCAATGATGCCTTCCTCTCTTTCAAGGCAGGTTATATTATTCCTCAAACAAATCCTCTCACAGTTGCTGATGGATTGCTTACCTCTCTTGGAGATAAAACATTTGCAATCATTAAAAGCCAAGTTGACGATATCCTTTTATGCAGCGAAGATAGAATATACGAAGCAATGAGATTAATTTATGAGAATCTTAAAATTGTTGTTGAACCGTCTGGGGTAGTTCCTCTTGCTGCGATACTTGATAATCCAGATAAATTTATTGGTAAAACAATCGGTGTTATTATCAGTGGTGGAAATCTTGATATTACTACATTTAAATGGAAATAATACCAATTGTAATTAAAAAACAGTCCAATATGATTTAAACAAATTTCTGAAATTGTTTTATAATTTTACAA
>CAZOHR010000210.1:0-6790 GCA_964579045.1 uncultured Bacteroidales bacterium
AGAGCACGACCTTGCCAAGGTCGGGGTCGCGAGTTCGAGTCTCGTTTTTCGCTCACATTTTTAAAGAATTAAGTCTAGTGCCCGGGTGGCGGAATTGGTAGACGCGCTGGACTTAAAATCCAGTGATCTTTAACGATCGTGCCGGTTCGATTCCGGCTCCGGGTACGAAAATATTGCAGAGTTTTCATTAAAGTTGAAAATTCTGTTTTTTTTTGCTCTTGTTTTAAACAATTGTACTTATTTTTGGTTTTTAAAGAGTTATTTTTTCATCAAAAACATCTTATTATGGAAAATTTGGACCAGATTTATATGTGGATTATTAATAATGGAATGAAGTTTATTGGCGCAATTCTGTTCTTAATAGTCGGTTTTTGGATTGTAAAAATTGTAGTAAAACAATCTGCAAAACTGCTCACTAAAAAGCATATAGATGCTGGATTAGTAACTTTCCTTCGTAGTTTTTTTAGTATTGCACTCAAAATAATGATTATTGTTTCTGTAATGGGAATGGTAGGCATCGAAATGACATCTTTTATCGCAATCTTAGGAGCTGCTGGTCTTGCTGTTGGGTTGGCATTTCAGGGTACTTTGTCGAATTTTGCAGGGGGAATCATGATTCTCATTTTTAAACCCTATAAAGTTGGTGATGTTATCGAAGCACAAGGTTATACTGGCTCGGTAACTGAGATTTTAATCTTTAATACAATCCTTAAAACACCCGATAATAAAGTAATACTCGTACCTAATGGTCCATTGGCAACAGGTTCACTTACTAATTACACTAATCAGGAAACAAGGCGTGTTGACTGGAAATTTAGCGTTGCTTATGGAACAGATTATAAAATGGTAAGAAATATTATTATTGATGTTTTGGCAAATGATGAACGCATTTTAAAGGATCCTCAGGCTTTTGTCGGTCTTGGCGATATGGCTTCGTCCTCGATTGAGATTGTTACAAGGGTTTGGACAAAAACCAACGATTATTGGGATGTGTTCTTTGATATAAATGAGAAGATTTATGAAACTTTTAATAAGGAAGGAATTAAAATACCGTTCCCACAAATGGATGTGCATTTAAAAAATTCTGATAATAGTGATTAGTGTATCTCGTTGAAAATGTTCTAGCTTATGGCTTTTTGGGTATATGGTAAAATCATAAAATGTATAACTCTAAATTCGGATAGGAATGAAAAAAATTTATTTTAGTTTATTAATTGTATTTTCGGTTATTTGCTTAAAAGCGCAAACCGATACTACCAAGGTAGAGCCAAATTGGAAAGTTGGCGGTGTTGTTACTTTAAATGTTTCTCAGGTGTCATTTACTAATTGGGCTGCCGGTGGTCAAAATGCTGTTGGTGGAAATGCATTTGTGAATTTGTTTGCTAACTATAAAAAGAACCGAATGACTTGGGATAACACTCTTGATTTAGGTTATGGCAAAATAAGGCAAGGTAGTGAAGATGCTGTGATTTTTTATAAAACCGACGACAGAATAGATTTCTCATCTAAATATGGACAGTATGCTTTCGAGCATTGGTATTATTCTGGCTTGGTAAGTTTTAAGTCGCAGTTCGACGAAGGATTTAAAGCTGTTACTGATTCTGTGAGAATTTCAAATTTTCTGGCACCAGCATATCTTAATGTTTCACTGGGTATGGATTATAAACCAAGTGATAATTTTACTTTATTTATTTCACCATTATCTGGAAAAATCACTTTTGTAATGGACACCTTACTCTCGTCAATTGGTGCTTATGGTGTAACTCCTGGAGAAAATGTCAGACCTGAATTTGGGGGTTATATAAAGACTCAATATAAAGTTGAAGTAATGAAAAATGTTACTTTTACAACTAAACTCGACCTTTTCTCGAATTATCTTAATAACCCACAGAATATTGATGTAAACTGGGAAAATCTGTTGACTATGAAAATAAATAATTTCTTCAGTGCAAATATTCAATTTTTAATGGTTTATGACGATGATGTAAAGATAGCATACGATTCGAACGACGACGGGATAAATGACAGATCTGGAGCGAAACCACAGATTAAACAGCTACTTGGTTTGGGCTTAACCTACAAGTTTTAGAAGAGATTTAAAAATATTATTAATTAAAAAAGACCAACTATGTTAAAAGAATTTAAAAATTTCGCGATAAAAGGTAATCTAATCGATATGGCTATCGGTATTATCATCGGTGCTGCATTCGGAAAGATTGTCGCTTCATTAGTGGCTGATATTATAATGCCTCCTTTAGGTTTATTAATTGGTGGTGTTAATTTTACGGAGCTTAATATCGTTCTTAAAGAAGCTGTTGGCGAAGCTCCAGCTGTAACACTTAACTATGGTAATTTTCTTCAGATTGTTTTTGATTTTCTAATTGTAGCATTTACCATTTTTCTGGTAGTTAAAGGGCTTAATAAAATGAAGAAAAAGGAAGAGGCAAAACCTGTTGCTCCGCCTGAGCCAACAAAAGAAGAAATTTTACTTACTGAAATCAGAGATTTGCTAAAAAAGTAAAAAAAATGCGGCTTTAAAACCGCATTTTTTGTTTCTTATAAGATTACGAATCCTTTGGAAGTAACAAGGATTTCTTTTCCTGTCATATCTTCATCTCGTTCGTCTCCCGTTGCATCATCTATATCAACGAGAGGAGCTAGGCTTTTGTCGATAATTGCCTTAGTGCCTATAGGTAGATAAATCGAAACTTTTACTTCTTGAGCTCTCCATCTTTTTGAATTAATCTGAAAATATGGATCTAAGTAAACCAAACTTGTATCATTTTGATAAGTATACTTTATGCAATTGATATTTTCTTTCACTTCGGATTTGTTTGCTCCACGTGCCAAATATTTGATTTCCATTGTTGCTATAGTATCGTCACCTGGGTAGAAGTTGATATCTGGGAATGATTGGATTTTCTGGCCATCATCAACTAATAAATGAGAGTTAATGAAAAAATTAAGATCATTTACACTTTCTATATCATCTTCACTTTGCAATTCAAAATCCTTGTATTCGGGACTAATGCTAAATCGATATGTTTTTGTTGAGTCTGTAAGTATTACCTCTTTTGCAATTTTTGTATCAACAGAACGGAAAGATGCTCCAATATTTAGGCTAGCCACAACTGTGAGAATAATCGCTACAACCCAAATTGCAAAAGTTCCATATCCCAAATATTTGTTGGTTTTAACATTGAAAAGCAGTTGCACACCCCAACTAATTATTGCAATCAGCGGTATTACACATACTATTAAAAGACAGATGCTTAGAAACCATGCAGTGCCCGAATTTGTTATGAATTGAAGTAGCCCCGGAAGCCAAATCATGCTAATAAAATCATTAGTGTAAATAATGTCTTCTTTTCCAACACTTATTAATCCTATTGTCAAAGCAGTTAATGTACTCGCACCTATAAGTAGAAATAATACCCCTATTGTTTTGCCAAAAACCTTAGCTAGGAGGGTAATAATTGACATAAATGCATTGCCGATATTGGTGAAGAAGTCGGAGAATTTGTTGGAATTTATTTTGCGAAAATTCTTTTTTACATCGTCAAACTCCTGTTTTACTGTCTTTTCGATGCTTGATAAGGTGATTTTACCACCTTTCATCTCTATCTTTTGAGCTGTTGTTCTAGCTTCAGGAACAGCAATCCATAGTATAATATATGCGATAATACCTACTTGGCCTGCAAATAATAAGACCATAAATAATATTCTCCAGAATATCACACTAATGCCAGTATATTCCGCTAATCCACTGCAAACACCTGCAAGAACTTTAGTCTCGGGGTCACGGTATAATTTTTTCGATTTTTTTGCTCCTTTTTCGTCCTCTACTTTTGACTCATCATCATCACCGGTAATATCTTCAACATTTCCCAGAATGGCAATAACTTCTTCCACATCGCGGATATTAATAACATGTTTGCTATCATTCATTTTTTGATTAAAGATTTCGGAAATTCTTGTTTCAATATCCTTGACAATCTCTCCGCCTTCTTCTATCTTCGAAAAATGTTCTTCGAGTTTGCTCAAATATAAATGCAACATTGTGTAGGCATCTTCATCGATTACAAAAACGAATGAATTAAGGTTTATACTTACTGTCTTTTTCATAATTGTGGTTTTAATTGTTTTTTAATGTGTTAATTGACTCAACTAGATCCGTCCACGATTTATCCAGATCTTTCAATAGAGATTCACCTTTCTCAGTTAAACTGTAATATTTGCGAGGAGGTCCTTGTGTGCTCTCTTCCCAACGGTAATTTAACAGTTCGAGATTTTTTAATCTTGTGAGTAGGGGATAAAGCGTGCCTTCAACTACTATCATTTCGGCTGATTTTAACTTGTCGAGAATGTCGGTCGAATAACAGGCTTTGTCTTTCATAATCAGCAAAGTACAGTATTCTAATACTCCTTTGCGCATTTGTGCTTTGTTATTATTTATTTCCATAATCAAATTATTTTAGTAATTGACGATGCAAAGATATGTAAATAATTTAGTACTATGCAATACAAAGTACTAAATTTTATTAAAATTTTGTTAATATTTTCAGTGTACACAGTTTTAGCAGCTTTTCTAATATTTTTTCAGTTTCTTTTTTTTAAGCAGGAAATCGACTGCTTATTTGTCTCATTTCCCAATTTGTTTCCTTTTTGTTAACCGTGAGTTTACAATCTAGGTTAACAAAAAATTTATCTTTGTTTTGCGAATTATGGTTTCAATGTAATATTTAATTGTTCAGTAATTGCAACAGATTTCGATTATTCGCGAATTGAGAATTTTGGGATAAAAGATGATTTGTAATTGATATTTCCAGTGTTTGTACTAGTGAACATTATCATTAGTTTACAGTTATTTTGCAAATTGTGTTTATTCGATTGGATTTTATTGAGAATTGAGGTTAAAAGTTTGATGTTCATTATTAAGAAATTGAGGACTATTATTTAGTAATTATCGTAGTCGATGTCTTATTTTTTTGGATGTTGATTAAGATAATATTGAAGCATTGTGATAGGGTAACTAATATATAAATATAAAAAATACAAGTTTAAAACTTGCTTGTCAAAATTGAGAACTATGGAAAAGAATTACAGTAAACCACGAAATTATCAATTAGTGAAAGCCGAAAGCAGTTCATTAAAATCCATTTTTAAAAGTATGATTGTTAAAGTTAGTATTGGCACACTTGCAATTTTGCTTTTCTTTGCTTTAGGTACACAGGCAGCTGTTAGGACTAGTGCTGCGACTGGAAACTGGGGTGCAGGTGGGACTTGGGTTGGAGGAGTAGCACCAGTTGCTGGTGATGATGTAATCATTGCCAGTGGACATGTTGTTACAGTAAATGGTACTTATACATGCAATACTTTAGCTATTAATGCTGCTGCAGCAAATAACGGGATTATTATCACATCCCCAAATTCCTTGACTGTTACTGGTGCTATAACTCTGAATGCGCCGTCAAACAATAATCGTAACAGTACAATTGCTGTTGGAACTGGAACATTAAGTGCAGCAAGTATTGCAATACCAGGTAGTGGAACTGCTAACCGAAACTGTATTGTGTCTTTATCTACAGGAACGATAAACGTAAGTGGCGATGTTACATTCTCAGGAACAGCAGCTCAGGCTCAATTAACATTTACAGGTTCTGGGTTTTTGAACATTGGCGGAGCTAACGGTTTAGGAGCAGGAGGAACATTTACTCAATCGACTGGAACTGTGAACTTTAACCGAGCTGGGGCTCAAGCGTTCAATCCATATACCTATTATAATCTTACGCTTTCAGGATCGGGAGCAAAAACAAGTGCATTAACTGCAGTTACTGGAAATTTTACACTAGGTGGAACTGCTACATACACCACTGGAGCAGCACTTGCAATTGGTGGTAATTTTACTGTTGGCACTGGTACAACTTTTACTATTGGAGCAAACAATGCTTGGACTCTTGCAGTTACTGGCAATACATCAGTTACTGGAACACTGACATTGGCAAGAACTTCGGCAAAAACATTTACGGGAAATGTAATAATTAACGCTGGTGGCGTTTGGGACGAGACGGGTGTTGCTGCCTATACTTTTGGTGGAAATTTTCAGAACGATGGTACAACTTTTACCGCAAACACAGGAGTGCATACTTTTAATGGAGTTACAAAAACAATTAGCGGAACATCTGCAATTTCGATTCCTAACGTAGCATTTTTAGGAGACTATACAAATAGTGCTACTTTTACTGTTTCAACCAACGCAACTTTTGGAACACCCACAACAGCCAGGTTAACTAATTCAGGTACTTTAACATTTAGTGGGACTTCCACTTTTAGTAATGGTAGTTCTTTAACAAATTCTGGCACTACAAATTTTGTTGGTGTTATGACTTGCACTGCAGGTACTGTTCCAGCTATTACTTTGACAAATAATATTGGAGGAACAGTAAATTTTACAGCAAATAATACTCTTGCTGCAACCGCATCCGCTATTTATAATTATGGAACTATTGCATATGCTGCCAATTGGACAACAAATGCTCAGACAAATGTTTATAATTATGGTTATATTACTGTTGGTGGTGCATTTTCTGGTACAGCAAGTTTTAAAAACTATGGTAAACTTACTGTAACTGGAAATGCTACATTAAATGCTAATGTTGCAGCTTTAAATTATAATTATTGCACATTCATTGTTAATGGAAATTTTACAAATAACTGTGCTAAAACACGAAATACTGGTTATATTATCGCAAATGGTGCGGGTACAACATTTACAAATTCTGCAACTGGA
>CAZOHR010000211.1:0-6751 GCA_964579045.1 uncultured Bacteroidales bacterium
GATATAATGTAAAACGTCTTGATAGAGTTTACTTTGCTGGTCTTACCAAACTTAACCTTCCTCGTGGCCGCTGGAGATTCCTCACAGATCAGGAAATTATTAGAATTAAAACTGGAATGTACGAGTAGGGAACGCTGCGCGTAATACGGCTACGCCGTTATTTGCTGCGCGTCAGGAGGCTGCGCCGGAAATTGCTTCGCGTCATTTGTTCGCCGCAGCGAACGTCATTTGCTACGCGGAAAAAGAAGAAAAAACAGCCACTAAAGCAAAAAAACACTAAATCCCACAAAAAGCAAAGCATTCGTTTAATTCGTTAATTCGCGGCTAAAAAAATAGCAACAACTGCGCCTTTTTATTCGTGACGAAAAAAGTAAGAAACAGCCACTAAAGCACAAAAAGCACAAAAGTCCACTAAAAAACTCTCTGTGAATCTCCGTGATTTCTCTGTGAATCTCTGTGTGAAAAACATCTTGCCACAACCGACTGAAAGGAGCTCAGCGAAGCTAAAAGCACAAAAAACACAAAAGTCCACTAAAAAACTCTCTGTGAATCTCCGTGCCAACTCTGTGTATCTCTGTGTAAGAACATCCCTCTACTATTCGCCGCGGCGAACAAAAACAAATATTTGATGGAACATAGTGTAACTTCGACCATAGAGTGCAACGATTCTTGGCGAAAATTTTGGCAATTTGAATTATTTTACCCCCCAATTTTAATTATTTTTCACACTACTGTAACAAATGCTATTACTTAACCGTCATTTTACTAATTTAGTGCCTTATTTTATTAACGATTATGACTGATTGTAAGCGAGAACCAAAAACATTACTTCTTAAAACGATTTTTATTCTGATATTGATTTTCTCGGGAGTAAGTTTGTTCCCCCAATCGAAATTTGCAGGCAGAATAACCGATGCTAAAAACAATGAACCACTGGCTTTTGTTAACATTATCTACAATTCCAAAAATCTGGGAACCACAACCGACCTCGATGGTTATTTCACAATTGAGTCATACGATAAAATTGAATTCTTAAAAATTTCGTATCTCGGATACACAAATAAATTCATTAGTAAAGAAGAATTCTTAGATAGAAGATATATAGACATTTCTCTTGATGCGGATGCCCTCCAACTTGCTGAGGTAACTGTTCTACCTGGTAAGAATCCTGCCCACCGAATTATCGAAGAAGTGATAAATAATGCCGACCGCAATAATCCCGAAAAAATGCGATCATTCTCCTATGTGTCGTACAATAAAATGTATTTTACTATCGACATGAGCAATTTGCCCGCTGAAAATGATACTATTAAACAAGATTCATTGCCAATCGCCGATACTGTTGAGGATGAAATGTCGATGAGAGAGTTTTTTGAAGAACAACATATTTTTATAACAGAATCGGTGGCCGAAAGACGTTTTAGATTTCCCGACAACAATAAAGAAGAAGTCCTCGCTCACCGCATGTCTGGCCTTCAGAATCCAGGATTTACTTTACTAACTTCACAGTTTCAGTCATTTTCATTTTACAAGGACTTTGTTAGCCTTTTGGACAAAAAATATCTTAGTCCAATAAGTAAAGGAAGTACCAACAAGTATTTCTTTCAGATTGAAGACACTATGTTTAACGAAACTGCTGATACGATTTTTATAATTTCTTACAGACCTTTAAAAGGTAAAAACTTTGAAGGACTACAAGGGGTTTTACATATTAATTCAAATGGATATGCCATTCAGAACGTAAGCGCAAAACCATACGAGCCTAGTGGTGGTTTTAATGTAAATATTCAGCAGAAGTACGAGCTTATCGAAGGGATACAGTGGTTTCCTGTGCAATTGAATACCGATTTGGTTTTCAACATATTGCAAGTTGGTGATAATAGCGCATCGGTTACCTCTGGAGGATCTAGTACAAGCGGAGAAATGCCTTTATTGGGTATCGGTAAAAGTTATCTTACCGACATTAGTTTAAATCCTGATTATAAGAGGCGGGAATTTAACCAAATTGATGTTGTAGTAAATGATGATGCAAATAAAAAAGATTCTGTATTCTGGAATTTATACCGAAAAGAAAAGCTTACAGAAAAAGATATCAAAACATATCAGGTTATTGATAGTATTGGAAAAGAAGCCAATCTTGACCAAAAAATGGAGATTGTCGAAGTTATTGCAACCGGTTATATCCCGTGGAAGTTTATAAACTTTAATCCATCATCATTATTGTGGTACAACAATTACGAAGGTTACAGACTGGGTCTAGGTTTGTCAACCAACGAGCGAATGCTTAAGTGGCTTTCGGTTGGTGGATATTTTGGATATGGTCTAAGAGACAAATCTTGGAAATATGGCGGACATCTTGAGTTTTTTATCCATAAGCCATCGGATACAAAATTAAAAATCGGATACAAGCAAGACCTAGAGTTTAGCGACGATCATACATTTAATCGCGAAAGTGGCGTTTTGTCGCAGCAGACAATTAGGGATTTTTTCCTTACCGAAATGGACTCTGTTACTAAATATTATGCATCTTTAAAATTTTCAAGCCTAAGGTATCTCCACACTGACTTACGATTTAATTACACGGAAAAAACCATTCTAAACGATGAGCGATACGATTTCTTGGGCGACAATCCTAAGCATTTTTATAATTCCGAAGTAGGCGTTTATTTCAGATATTCTTATAAGGAAAAATTTCTTCAGACACCTCGTGGCAACAAATTGAGCATGGGAACAAAATATCCTGTAGTGTATTTTAATGTAATTAAGGGCTTAAAATTTATGGAAGCGTCGAACGAGTTTCTAAAAACTGAGGCTATGATAACAAAGAAAATAGCTTGGCGAGGAATTGGAGACACGCACATATCGGTGAGTGGTGGAATTGTTGAGGGTGATGTTCCATATTCTGGCTTATATTATGGTACTGGGTCCTATTCATGGTTAAATATCGACAACAGTTTTAACACAATGCGTATAAATGAGTTTATTTCGGACAAATTTGCCACAGTTTTTCTGAGACACGATTTTGGCAGTTTACTTTTTAAAACCAAAAACTGGGCACCTCGAATAGTTTTGGTTACCGCTGCTGGCTGGGGCGACAATTCCCGTATCGGCAACGCTTCTGGTTCTTGGCTAGCAAAAAAAATGAACAAAGGATATTACGAATCCGGAATTCAGATTAATAATATCTTAAAACTCAATTTCCAAGGATATGGACTAGGAGTATATTACCGTTACGGACCATACACACTAAGCAAACCAATACAAAACTGGGCATTTAAGTTTAATCTAACTTTTGTTTTGTAATTTGCAGTGTTTTATTATTTACTTAGCTTTTGGCGGTGAAGCAACCGAACCGCCAGCTGGCGGTGAGCTCGCTTCGACTCGGCTCAGCGCAACGCACGTAAGTAATCCCCAAAAAACTACCCGAATTCCAAGCGGAAAGACAGCTACTCAAAAACTAGTTTCTCAGTTTTTACCAACTTCCCATCAACAAATAAATTACAAACATACACCCCAGCTTTCCAACCTTTTGTTGGAATTACCGTTGTTTCTCCTGTAACCGGAATTACACTTCGTAAATGCCCATTTAAACCTGCAATTTTAATTTCAGCATTTTGATAATTTGGCAGAGAAACCTGTACCGTAAAATCATTACTGCTCGGGTTTGGATGCACCTGCATATCTATTTGCTCAAACTGTGGCACTTCGTTTCCCATTTCTATATAAATTGTTTTGTTAGCTGTTTTAACACATTCTCCATCGGTAACAGTAACCTGAACATTGTATTCTCCCGTTTCTGTGTAGGTATATTCCACGGCTTGGGTTGCGGTCACTGAGCCTGTCGAAGTGCCGAAATCCCATTCCCAACTATCCACATATGGATTATTATTGTATAAATTCACATCTACCTCGCCACCATACAGATAAAAAGTATCTGCATAAGTGTTTATACGTGGTTTAAGGTAATCGCAGCCGTTGTCGGGCATGTAGAGTTTTACGAGGCCTTTGGAGCGATGTGTTGGGATTGGTGAATCGCCTCCCCAATGTGTAAAGCTACCGCCAATATAAAGGGTATCCCTAAAAACTTCTAGCGCAAAAATTGTACTATTAAATGCTCCACCAATACTGTCCCAGCTTTCTCCGTTCCATTTGGTAATTGATGTTCTCCACTCTGTTTCATTGTCGTAATAGAAATAGCAGCCAGTATATAAATCTCCTCTGTATATAGCCATTGCCTGTGGCATTACTGTTGCAGTGCAGTACGTGCCTGTGTAATTCCATTTAAACCCATCCCATATTGTCACACTATATGAAGGAATTCCACCAATATGACCAAAATTTCCGCCAAGATATAAGAATGAATTAATAGTGTCAGTTTTTAAATCCATTACCCAAACATCTGGTTGGTCAGGAAATATCTCCCATTCTGTTCCACCCAGATATCTTCGGAAACCATAATACCCTCCTCCATAAAGTTCTCCGTTAAGTATTTCGAGAGAGCTTACCCATTGCCCCCAATAACCAATATCTATCCAAGTGTTATTGGAAAAGGCAGCAACTTTATTGTATTCAACACCATCAATATGCTCAAAATCACCACACATAAAAAGTGTGTCATTGTAAGTAATAAGATCTCTTACTGCGCCTGTAACTCCCCCACTAGCAAATGCCTGCCATGACAAACCGTTCCACATGGCCAGATTATATGTATTTGAGGCATTACTTGCATGAGGAAAATCGCCACCAATTATTAATGTATTGTTATACTTTACAATAGTATTAATTGTGCCAAATGGACTAATGCCATTTTGATATTTTGTAAAAGTAATCCCGTTCCAACTAATAATTTGTTGTACTTCAACATCATTAGCATATTTAAATGGACCAGCAATATAGAGTACAGTGTCTCCTTCATTCATAAAATCATTGATTTGAGCATCACCTACAACATTTGTCCATAGACTGTCAATTTCTCCCAAATCATCTGACCAAACCTGTGCATCTGTTTGAAAGTAAAAAACCAAACCAATAAAGCATATTATGTATTTTCTCATGTTCTTATAAGTTAACAGGTATCCTTAAAGGATACCTGTTTTGTTTATTTTTTTATTGAGTAACAATCATCTTTTTAACTTCAATAATTTTGTCTCCCACGATGAAATTATAATTATATACACCAGGAGACCAATCTAATGATTTTACAGTCAAAGTGTTTTCACCGTAATTTAAATTATATTTTACTACTGTTTTACCAAACATGTCAGAAACAATAATCTGACCCTGAGTTTCTTCAGGCAAATAATAATTTATTAGAGTTTCGTTTGTAAATGGATTTGGAAAGTTGTCTTCTATCCATGCATCGGTTTCAGGCAAAGTAAATACAATATCCTTAACAATACTTGCTGTACTTCTTGTGCTTATTTCGATGCATTCTGGAGTCTCATAACCATAGAGTAGATAGTATACCGCTCTTGCATTTGCAGCAGTTGCATCTATGGGACATTTGGATGCCTGTTCGATTATAAATTCCAACTGAACACTATCCATATTATAAATGGTTTTATTGTCATGATACAAAGATAGCAAAATTTGATGATAAGTGGTTAAAAGCTCCAAATCACAAATCACAAATCAAAAATTAGCAGTATCCCTTGTAATTTGCTTTTTGTTTTTGTGATTTCTCCAACTACTCAAACACCAACTTCTCCACCTTCACCAACCTCCCATCCACAAATAAATTACAAACATAAACCCCAGCTTTCCAACCTTTGGTTGGGATAATTGTTGTTTCGCCAGTAACAGGAATAACAGATTTCAAATGCCCATTTAGCCCAGCAATTTTTAGTTCAGCATTGTTGTAATTTGGTAGAGTAACTTTTACTGTAAAATCGTTCCTGCTCGGGTTTGGATGCACCTGCATATCAATTTGCTCGAACAGTGGCACATCGTCACCAAGTTCTATGTAAATTGTTTTGTTAGCAGTTTTAACACATTCGCCATCTGTTACAATTACTTGTACATTGTATTCGCCCGTTTCTGTGTAGGTGTGCACAGGATCTTTTACATCCCCAGTTTGCGAATCGCCGAAATCCCATTCCCAACTATCCACATAGGGATTATTATTGTATAAATTCACATCCACCTCGCCACCGTTTAAGTAAAAAGTATCTGCATAAGTATTTATGCGTGGTTTTAAGTAGTCGCAACCGTTGTCGGGCATGTATAGTTTTACTAAACCTTTGGAGCGATGTGTTGGGACTGGTGAGTCGCCACCCCAATGTGTAAAGCTACCGCCAATATAAAGGGTATCCCTAAAAACTTCTAGTGCAAAAATTGTACTATTAAATGCTCCTCCTATGCTATCCCAGCTTTCACCGTTCCATCTAGTAATATAGGCTCGAAACTCTGTTTCATTATCATAATACTGCCCGCAACCTGTAAATAGATCTCCTCTATAAATAGCAACCGATTGTGGCCAAGGTACAGTATGACAATAATAGCCCGTGTAATTCCATTTAAAGCCATCCCACATAGCCACTCCTGAAGAAACACTGTCTCCTACCTGATAAAATCCACCACAAACATATAAAAAACTGTTTACAGAGTCTGTTTTTAATTCATAAACATTGCCATCTGGTTGTAAAGGAATTATTTCCCATTCTGTTTCACCTAAATATCTCCGAAATCCGTAATAACCGCCACCGTATAGCTCTCCATTCATAAATTCTAAAGCACTTACCCATTGACCCCA
>CAZOHR010000212.1:0-6721 GCA_964579045.1 uncultured Bacteroidales bacterium
TTAGGTTTATCTTTTATACCCAGTTCTTCTGGCTCGATAAGTCCACAGTCGATGCAATCCATTAACCACGCAAGAAAACCACCAATCGAGATGCCATCAAATCCAAGACTATCAGCTTTTCCATTTAGTTTTTCGGCGGCTCTTTGATCAAAGATTCCGCATAGCGGACCCATTGTTTGATATGGTTCGTAATCCTTTTTAAATTCATCGTTCATCTTTTTACAAACTGCGGCACATGGTTCTCCACAATTTTTATATTGTTTAGGAAGAATGGTTTCTTCATTAAACTGCTTTAGATAATGGTCGAGAATAAACTCTTTATGCAATTTTTTACGTTCTTCGGCAGTCCAGAATATTGTTCTGTAATTAAAAGCTGTCATCCAATCGCCGAGAGTTGCATAATTTACACCGAATGTTCCACCCGTATTAAAATTTGGATCAAAACGATATTTTGTAGTAGCCTCAAGATCTTTTGCTGATAATTTCTTATTATATCTATCTTCGAACCAGGTGTCTGCAACTTTGCGATCGCGGAAGTCTTCATCCATAAAAGTACCACCATAAATTATTGCAGCGATGCCATGTTCCATAAGCATCTTCGTTCCAAATCCACCACGACCAGCCCAAGTGTCAACAAAAGTAATCACGCCTTTTTTTATCGGGGCAGAACAAATTGCACCAATATCGGAATACATTGCCGATGGCCCCACAGCCATTACTCTAGGTTCCTCTTGATATCTATCACCAAATTCATCAAGTGCATGCTGCATCATTGCATAAATACCTTTTCGGCCTTGATGCCATACGTCCTCTACTTTAACAGGTTTAAGTTCTACCTGAATTTCTTCACCATGAATACGATTTAAATAAAGTACTGATGGAGTGCTTGCTTTTCCAGTTAAAGACAGCATATTAATACCAAGATTGTCGAAAACCAATCCTGCACCACCCATACTCGAAATATAGAAACCATGCCAGCAAGGACTAATTCCAGTAAAAACCAAACGATTAGAGCCAGGAAAAATAGATCCGGCAAGCAAGCCAGTCCCAATATTTAGACTATTATGCTTATAAGCAAGATGGAGTCCTAAATCAACAGGTCCCCAGAATTTTCCTATATCGTGACGTAATGTTTTGTAGAAGCCAGAACTAGCATCTACCATTAATGTTTTTAATTGTGATTGTAACATTGTTTTAATTTTATACCGCAAAAATAAGAAAATTATATCGAAATTTTTGCTTGAAATACATCAAGAAACTCAAATCTCTCCAAATAGTAATTAATATCATGGCAAACTCATACTTTTTTTATCCAGTTCTTCTGAGTCTGAAAGACTCATTTATTTTAACCTTTGACTGAACGTAGTGAAAGTCAAGGGTTAAAATGTACTATTCAATCTCTTTTGGCTTGTGTTTTTGGCGCGCGAGCAAACCAAAAACCATGACAAAAGAAAAGTATGCGTTTGCCTTGTAATTAATATCTGCAATTGAATTGCATAATCAAGAAAAACTTTAATTTTACAACATAAATTAGTTAGTCATGAGAAGAATAATAATTTCAGCAATATTAATCTTTAGCGGTTTAATGGTTAATGCCCAGCGAACTGCAAAGGAGGTTCTCGAATCAGAAATAGTAAAAATGTTACAATCCGACAGAATCCTGCTCAGCCAGCAAGAAGTTGATTGTAGCGGCGATTGCACCAGCATTGGTCTATGGAAGAATGAAAAGCAAAAAAAGAAGACTCTGAAACAAAACGAAGAACTGAAATCAAAACTTCTAAATAAATTTAACCCTCCATTTTACATTAACGATGGGATAATAACCGACGAGCTAAGTTTTATCAATAAGTCGATAGGACTGATTGGTAGTTATATTATTAGAAATAATGATTTATCTGTAATTAATAAGGACATTACCCCTACTCTACCAGTGCTCGCGAGTGGCAATCAAACTAGTATTCTTAATCCAAAAAATAGCGGAAGCAGCTACGTTTTAAACTACAATTCCACAAATTTATTTGAAGGAAATTTAGATGCAAATGCGTCTTCCGATTTCAAGGAATATTATCAGTCTAAGCTTCAACTAAACACAAACCTCTCAACATCAGAAAGAAGCCGGATATGCATTGGAGCAGGCGTTTTCGACAATCAACTTGCATTAATATTTGATAATCTTGATCAAATTTCAGCTAGCGAATTTGAACCTGTTTACTATTTATGGCTCGAACATAAGAAAGGTAGTATTCAGCCAGGCGATCAAATCATCAAGGCTTTTGAAGGTTTGTGTTACTTTACATCCAAAGGACTTGAAGCTGTTAGTAATGTTGATGCAAGTGTTTCTGCAAACTCAGCAGGCAATTACCCTTTTGTGAGATACGATGTAAAAAGCAATTCGGATTGGACAAGCTCCCGCAAATTTACAACTCAACAAAGTATTTACAATGTTTATATGTTTAAGCAGCCAGAATTAACCAATATTCCGAGTGTACAGCAGATTCTGAATTGTTGGGACAGGCTTAAAGCAAATGCTAAACCAGAATACGTATCAAACAATGTAATTCCTGCTAATGCGCCATTACTAATTAGGGTAAAATTTGGGCCTATACCAAATGACGAAGCTCTAAGCTCAATAAAGTTAGATGAGAACTTCACTTTAAATTCAATTCCTGTAAACCAACGATTTATAAAATCGGTTAAACTCATTACCGATGATCCAAACCGAATAAGCTTTGACAATGATTATTGCTATCTAATAATCGAAGTCGAAAGAAATGAAAGCTTCTTAACACAGAATTTCAACCAGCTAAGTCATATTATATCGGCACAAATTCCATTTAGGATATATTACAACAATCCCATTGGCCAAGATACTTTAGATATCGTTTATTCTCCTATTGAGGTTCAAACAGAAAGATACCCAACCCCAATTTCGGAGTACGAACTCACACCAATAAAGGATGACAGATATTACAAATACCAAACGGTTGTTCGTTTCAACACCTCAAATAACAATATAACCATTGCGAACTTTCCTGTTCCTCCAAAAGTTATTGGTGCCGAGGGTTTACCAAAGGATATAGAACAAAGCTTTATAAAGTATCTAACAGAGACTTCTTTTAGTTTAAAGAATCTTAATGAGTTTACAATGACCATAAATCTACCTGTGAAAAATAATTTCTTTAATATCAACCAGCGTAGTCATGAAATAGTTTTGATTCTAGAATTTTTTGCAAGTAATGGCACTTCATATAAGCGAAAACTCCCTGTTCAGCTAATAGCCCCAAAAGATTTAATTGATCAAAACTCAACACTTCCAGTTTTAATCAAAGACAATGGAGAATTGCTAAGCTTATTGAATCGTAATGCAATCATAACTAAAGACATCACTGTTGGCGACTTAATAAGTAAATATCAAAGCAACAATAAGACAAACGATATTACTGGATTAATAAAAGAATTGAAAAAGCACGACGTTTTAAGCACTTCGGTATTTGGCTATTACTATGTGCCGATAAAATATATCGATGTAACTAAAATGAAAGATTAGGGATGGGGATTTTATTCAATTATAATTTTCCCATATAATCCTGCTTTGCATAATTTAACCAAATACATTCCCGGTTTTAAATTACTAATATCAACACGGTTATCCAAATAGCCAACTGTCTGCACATAAACAAGACTTCCGTTTGTAGAGTATATTTCGATAGTATCATCAGTGAAATCTTGTGGCAAATCAATGAAAAATTCGTTGTTGGCAGGATTGGGATAGCAGATAAGTTTAAAATCTGTGATCGGACTTGTATGTAAAGGAGCAATATCATTTATCAATGAGTCATTTCCTAAACTGTCCGTTTTAATAAGAAACAGTCGCTGAGAGTAGTCCCAAGAAGATGTTGAACTATTCCACTCATAATGATCTATATGTCCACCGATAGCAAAACCAAAGTCATCAGTTTGTATAATTGTATTTGGATGATAAGCAATAGTACATTCAGGAAATTCTGTGAATAATTTTTTCCAAAGGAGATTACCAATACTATCAAAACGATAAATACTAAATTCTTCACTCAAACATTGATTAGATTTTCCCATAGCAATACCTGCAAATCCATTATCGTTCAATTCAGTTATTGCAATAATTTTACAATTGATTGTATCTCTCCAATCTGTGTTATTTAAAACATAGTCACGGTATTTCTTTTCCCACTTTGTATTTCCATTTATATCAACTTTTACTAGCCAACCATCATAAGGATATAAGCCCCCAAATGTTTCGCCATAGGTGTATGAGCCACAAACAAGAAAACATGAATCCTGAGTTGCAATAATATCCGAAAAGGCAGGATTGTCATAGTTAAAATTGCCGTAAAATCTTACCCATTGCTGATTACCGAGGCTGTCGGTTTTGAGGATGAGATTGCGGGAGTTGCCAAAATCAGAGGTAATACCTGTTACGATATAGCCTTTATCATAAGTGCATTCAACATTAAAAAAAGTTGACCAACATCCATCGGATGCATCAGCAAATGAGTATGATTTTGCCCATATCGTTTCGCCTTGAGTAGAAAGCTTACATAAATAAGATTTTGAGTATGTGGTTTCAGGAAGGCCAACCAATTCATTATAAGAACTGTCAACAGAACCCGCTAAAACAACACAATTATCATTAGTATTACATAAACTAAAAACTCGTTTTGTAGTAGTATCAAGATTATATTCAAAAAAGGAAACAGTATCAAGATTAAAATCAACAATAGTGAAATAATCTGATGACACATTTAAATCACTGTAAAAAACAACCCCACATGAATAGATTGTGTTTTGATCTGGGCTAATAACTATACTTCTCCTCGAACCCTCATATATGCTTTTTTCACAATCAGAATAATGTTTTTTGTTAACAATATCTCCAATAGTATCTATTGCGACAAAAAATGTTCCCCTGCTCCAATAAGAATTGCAGTTATCCCTTAAAACAGAATATCCCCCGTTCAAAATAAATAAGCTATCTTTTACAATTAAATTAAATGCAACCCAATTTCCACTCCCATCAGTGTTTTGATAGTTTTTATTAAAAGCTACCTGTGCTGGAATAGTGGAAAAACAGAAAACTGTAAGAAAAAATGTAACAGTAATTTTAACTTTCATAACTAAAAATTAAGTGCAACATGGATTGTTTTTCCATGTTACACAAGTTAATAAAATTTTTCTATTGAACGGTAATTATTTGAGAAAAGTTTTCTCCTACTTTTACAATATAATTTCCGGGTGATAATTGTCCATTATAAGAATATATTCCTACGCCTTGGGTTAAATCAATTTTTTCAATCAGATTTCCAGTCATATTAAAGATGTTTATGCTTTTTGACCCATCAAATTGTAAAAAAGCATATTCAATGTAAATCGTTCCATTTGATGGGTTTGGAAAAACATTAATTAGATCGCCTAAACCTGATGCGTCTTGGCTGCTATTCTCTGAACTTAACTTTAAAGATTTAACTTCTAAAATTGGTTCCGGAAGTTTAATCAATTCAAAATATTCCTCAATTCCAGCTTCTGCAAGTAGTAATTGTGCGGCAATCTGCCCTGGATGAGATTCTTCAGATGCAATTTCAGCTAGCAGGTTGCTGTTTTCTTCTACGGCATCATCAAGACTGACAACACCAGATTCAATTTCCAAAATTAACTCTGATAAATCAATATAATTATCAAATTCTGCGGAATTGCCCTGATAAATTTGTTTTATTTTGCTGATTTCCGCTCTGGCATTTTGGAAATCACCTTCACTTCTGTAAATATTATATAAGTGAAATTTAGACTGGATGTTTTCATCATTGTTTAAAAATTGTTTAAGTTCCTGTTTTTCTTCAGGCACAGAATCATTATTGCTGGCAGAAACAACAATTTCATTTACCAATAAACCTCTGTACTGTTTTAAATCAGCAATTTCCAACTGTTTTTTGTCTCGATTGTTTATTCCGTTTTGCTGATTTTTCAGAATTTGTTTTAATGTTGGATTAATGTTTAAATTATCTATTTCATCACGAACTGATAAAGGTAAGGGACTATTTTCTAGAAGTGCATTTGCTTTGGCAAACTGATTGCAATCGTTGTTCTCCATAAATGTTATAGCAACTTCGTCAGAAATATAGCCATCTAGTGCTGCGATTTGTGAAGAAACACTGATGCTATTATTTGCATTCATTGTTTCTGCCTGTGTAAGCAACTGATTTGTATTCCCATTGTCTGTTTCTTCTTCCAGCTCAAATTCTTTTAGCATTATTTCAGTATCCGTATCTTCAATAATTTCTGTTCCTTCGCCAACTGACATTCCCATGATAATGCCGCCACCACCGCCTGAAGTTGAGCAATCTGTATCAGAATAACCGACAGCTAGTCCAGCCTCAGATACTTTAACACCAGTGAAATAAAGTAAATTGTGTATCGAATCCGTGTGACTATAATACAGATACAACGGAATATTCAAACTACTTACCACAACCTGATCAACAAAAAAGTCTCTTTCCAAGTTTGTCCCTACATGGTCAAAAGCATTGCCCGCGTAATCGCTTCCCTGTGTTGCTAAATATTCTCCTTGATATTTGCGCATATTTCCGTCTATTATTGAAAGAGAAAAGGAACAAGTATCAAAATCGTTGCAGCGGAATTCGAGACCTACTGTACCAGTTAAAGGAGAACCATTGAAGTCAGAATTTTT
>CAZOHR010000213.1:0-6717 GCA_964579045.1 uncultured Bacteroidales bacterium
TCCACTTCACAACCAGATACGCCAACATTGTCAAAATTCCCAATCCGTAGAAAATAAAGAATAATACCACTAAAGGATTTTTAGTTATGGTTATTGCTGCGCCTAATTTGCCAGTCTTTTTATCTACAAAGAACTTATCAATCGTAAACTGCATACCATCTGCAAATAGAGGTGAAAATATGTAAGCATTACCTGACAATATCTCTTGACCATCCTTGCAAACTGTGAGACCAGCATAATTCTCTTTATAGTGGAATTTGTCTAAGGTCATCGCCATTCTCGATGATTTTTTCTTTTCCATGAGAACTTTTGGATTATCAATATAGTTGAGTTTTTCGAGTCTCAGAACATAATTTTCTTCGAATTTAAACTCTTCGCCTTCGGTAAGTTTAATATTTCCGTATTTAAAACCTATTAGCAACGAAATAGCGTGTAAAATAAGAATAACAGTGAAAACCAAATGTATTGTTAGCAATAAAATAGATTTTATGCCTTTTCTTTTAACCGCCGCTTTTAATAAATTATCCCAAGTACATAATATTAGATTCAATCCAAACAGCGCAGCAAGACAGCAAAACACAATAAACCAAATCACAATTACAGTGTTGTGATTGTCAAAGTTTAAAAACCAATCCAAAACAATCAGATTGTTCATCTGCTTAAATCCATCGTAAATGCTGTCGTAATTTGTTAGGAAAGATCCAACCAGAAACATTAAAACGATGCTAATAACAAGAATTGCCGTTAATTTTAATGATGATAAAAACTTAATCATAACAAGTAATTTTAAATTAAGAATAAAACTATTATCACCAAAATAGGAATCATGGAAAGATAAATTTTGGTATTTGCCGATTTCAACCAAGACGGGCTTAAGTGACTTCCGAGCAATGACAAAAGGAACATCCCTCCCGAAAAAAAGAAATTCTTACTCCATCTCCATGCATCGCCATAACCAATCTGAGCCCAAACCGAACCCGAAAATTCGCCACACAAAAATATAATTGCTCCCAACAAAGTAAAATTTCCGGCACGATGAATAACTAGATTCTTTTCATCAGATCCGGTTTTTAATCGCAATGCAGTAAGATATTGCGAAAATGCAAAAGCTAAAACAGCTATTGAAATCAATCTGAACTGGAAAAATAATCTTACCCACACAACATCGTACATGTAGTAAAACTGGTCTGTCTTCATTTCATCAAACAAAACTAAAGCATGAAAGACAATTGCAACAATCCAATATTCGTATGAGACAAAGCCTTTTTTATGATTCCTAAAATCATAATATAAACCAAATAAAATAATTATTAAAACTATGTTCTGCATTTTTTCAAATGTTCCTGACATTGGCAAATGACTAGATTGAATAAAAATCATTACAACTGCTGTCAATGCACTGATTAAAGTCAAGACTCCCGAAACTTTTGTAATTCTATACTTTTTTAATACTACAAAAAGTATATTCGCTGCCAGCAAAAACAAAGTGCTGAAATAAATTGATATTAAAAATTTTTCGTCCATAATTTAATTTAAAATTATCACTAATTCGAACTACCCACGCGAGTAACTCGCGCGGGAGTCCTCGTGTTAAGTATCATAGTAAATTTATTCGCTGGTAGCAAAAACAAAGTGCTGAAATACAGCGAAATCAGAAAGTTATCATTCATAATCTTCAATCTTGTTATTGCTTGTAAAATAGATTCTGTTTATTCCCTTTATTGCTCTGTCGGAAAAGAAATCACAACTCGGGAATAATTTAAAAATACCGTTATCAGTAAGTGTAGGATCGCATAATAGCAGGACATCCGACTGATCATTACGATTAGATAGTTCGCTAAATGTAAATACAGTTCGGTAGCCATCATCGGCTACAACTATTACCAATCCTGTCTGCAAGGAAATAGTATTAAATACAGTAATATCGTCCATTACTTCCTTCATACTTAAACCAGTAAACGGCTTTGTACTATGCAGACCTCTACCCTTTCCATAAAAAATTGTATGTACGGTTTCCGATTTTGAAAAATCAGATTCTGCGTTGTAGGTTTTAACTGTTTTACCAGCAACAATTATGTTAATATCAGGTGAGAATAATGGTTTTTTACCTTTTATAATTTCAATCTCGTCATTTGCATAAGATTTAACTGTGATTTTAACAGGATTACTGATATTTCTGGCGGTAATAAGATCATTCACAAAAACCATTTTTGATTCAACAGGTAAAGTCCACATATCTTTTGATTTATCTGGAACAATTCGAGAAACGCCCGTAGCAAAAATAATTTCGTGCATAGAGTTTGGATAATAAATTTCGCCCCAGCTAACAACGATTTTTTCGCCTTTATCATTTTCTATTTCAACATACAAATCAATAAGTGGCGGAAAAGCTTCAGCATTTGCTTTATCCAAAATAAATGTATTTAAAATGTCAGCCAACGAATATCCTACATAACGATATGCTCCCACAAATTTATCTTCGCCATTTTCGTCAAGAACAGTTTCCTTAACAATTACATCACGAATCTGTAATTTTGAAAAATCCACTTCTCCTGAATTTGAAACCTCTCCTCCAACAATCACTTTTGAATAAAGCAAATTAACGATTTCTGAATTGTCGAAAAAGTTATTGGTTATATTTTCATTATCAACATAAAGTGTGGTATTAACAGTTTGATTCTGCGCAGTACAAGATTGGAATGCAAAAACGATTGTTAAACAAATTACAATAATGGCGCTTGTTATTTTTCCCATAATGTTTATTTTATAGTTTTATTTTTTCTGATTTTCCTTTTAGACTATATTTTACCTCAAAAATAATCATTCTCCCCGGACATTTATACCCTTTACTGTTTGTATAAATCTTATCGAGCAAATTGTCCACAGTAATACCAAAATCGAATCCTTTGTATGGCTTCCAAATCTTTAAACCGATTGTTGTGTAGGATGGATATTTATCTGAGATAAAATAAACCGACTCAATAGAATTATCATCTTTAATCCATCTTTTACCGATATAATTTGCTGTTGCCGAAACATTTACAATTTTTGACATAAACGCAATTCCGCCAGATATTTTATGATCTGGAACATCTGTAAGGAATTTTCCACTTAAATCAGTACCTGCGCCATCGGGATTTACAACAAATTTACTTATAACCGATTGATTCCAAGTGTGATTTGCAAAAACATTGAATTTTCGATTAAAGTGATAAGACAGATCCGTTTCAATTCCATAAATTTTAACTTCTCCAATATTGTCGGTTTGATAAATTGGTGCAATTGTATAACCCATATTTACAGAATCGCCAGTGCTTAACAAGTACATAAAATCTTTTCCGATATTATAGTACACAGACATTCCGGCATAAAAACCATCAAAAATGGTAAAGTCAGCCCCCATTTCTAAACTGTATAAATATTCTGGGCTGATTTCGGGATTTGCAACCCTAAAACCTGTTTTAACCTGATCAGAACGACATAAATCGTCCAGTACAGGAGATCTAAAGCCTTTTGCAGCGGAAAAGAATAGTTTATTTTCCTTAGATAGAGCATATTCCATTGTAAATTTCGGACTAAAAGATGACCAGCCAACTGGTCTAGTTTCGGAAAATTGGAATTCGCTTAAATACTCTATTGAATAAGAAGGATTTTCGATTGTGAATGAAGCATCGCTAAAAACAGCAAAATCGAATCTTACACCCGGTACAAAGGTAAAGCCAGTGCCTTCAATTTTAATTTTTGTCTGAGCAAATCCTGAGAAAATGTCCATTTGACCTTTGTTTCTAATAATGTCCGTGGATGTATAATAAATATCAGCGCCGTTTACAGAACCAGATTTATATTCTGCGCCGACAGTGATTTCTATGTTTTCGCTTACATTGTATTGCCCCAATAATTTTGCTCCATTTTCGAGTCTGCCCGATTTTATTTCGTACAAAGCGTAGTCGCCATCGCTGTAATATTCATTCAATCTGAAATAATCCTCGAACAACATATATACATTTGCAAAGAGTTTAACATTTCCAATTTGTCCACGATACTTGGCATAAGAGTGAACCGTACTTCTATTTGTGTTTGCGCCTGCAAATTCGTAGATTTTTACCCCACGACCTTTTGTATCGTCAAAATAACTTACCGATAATTCGACAGCATTTTTATCATTAATATTATAACCTGCAAATCCGTTGACCAGAAATTCGTTTAGATAGACAGGAACAACAATCGAATCATTTTCAAGAATTATTTCGTCAGGAGTATTGATATAACCATCGCTATTTCGATAAGAGACAAAACTTTTCCAATATAGTTTTGAATTCTTTGACAATCCAGATAATCGCAATTTAGAATCGAAAGTATTATAAGTGCCGTAAGAAGAACTTAAGTTAACCGAGAACTTCTCTGTAGGTCTACGAGTTGTTATATTAATAATCCCTCCCATTGCATTAGATCCGAAAATTGCCGAACCAGGACCTTTAATAACTTCAATCGAAGAAATATTGTCTTTGTCAATCATACTCCAATTAACCGAGCCGGCATCCGACTTGTTAACTGGAGAACCATCTACGACAACAAGAGTTCCTCCTTTAGAATTACCACCAAGACCACGCATTGTAATTTCTACTGAAGAGAAAATCCCAGCTTCGGAAGATACATTAACTCCAGAAACGCCTTCTAACAATTTGTCTGTCGAAACAGCTGGGGTGCTGTTTATTTCCTGTATGCTTAATGTTTTGGTCCTGACTGGAATATCAAGAACATTTTCCTCCAAGTTTTTTTCTGCACCAATTATTACTTCATCAGTTATAAAAACATCGCTTAGTAAGACTATTTCCAGTTTGGCAACTTGATTTTTGCTTACTAAGATTTTTTTGACTTCGGTTTTATATCCTAATGAAGAAAATTCTAAAGTATAATTACCAGTTTGCAAACCATCTATTTCGAAATAACCTTTTTTATCGGTTACTGTACCTGACTTAGTTTCGAGAATATAGACATTAACATTTTGCAAAGGATTTTTTTCAGGATCACGAACATAACCTGAAATATTCTGTGCATTAGTCCCCAGAAATAATAAAACAAATAAAACAGCAAAGAATATCTTCATAAAAAACAAATAAATCCCGGAAACGCAGGCTAATGAGGACAACCCCACCTTTGTTTCCGGGCATTTAATTAGAAAACTAGCAACTATTTAGGTGCATAATTGTAACCGCTTATTTTTAATATTTCTCAAACTTAAAGGAATGATGTTCCGCCGCGGCGGATGTAATCAGTGACCGCTCACCACTCACCGATTACCGTTTACCACCTTTACCAATTACCGATTACCGATTTTACCCTGAGCGGCGCCGAAGGGTACCGATTACCACCTTTACCGATTACCGATTACCGATTACCTCTTTTATTATTCTACAATAATTCTTTTAGAAACTGGAGAATCTGTATCATCAGAATATAATTTAACAAAGTACATTCCTTTGCTTAGATTCTGTGTATTTACATTTAGAGTTCCTGTAAAGTTTTGATTATAGCTAAAAACCAAAGCACCCTGAATATTGTAAATTTCAACATTATTAACATCGTTTGATGTTTCAATAGTGAAATAATCAGAGCAAGGATTTGGGTAAAGCATTATTTCAGAATTATAAATTTCATTTGTAAATCCACTAGGCTGAACTCCAGTAACTAATATATCGTCAATTCTTGAAATTCCCATTGCTTCAACATCCAAGCTACTAACAGAAGTATTTGAAGTCATAATCCATCTAATAAACATCGAAGTAGTTCCATTGCCTTCCATTTCAACTGGCAATGATAGCTCATCAACAACTCCTTCTGTCCAATCTGTTGCTACAGTAATTCCACCATCTACAACATCAGTCCATGTTCCTGAACTTCCGATTTTATACTGAATTTTAAAATCTTTTGGTCCAGCACCATCAGAATACTGTTTTGATGAAACTGTCATTGAAGTAAATCCGTCAGCTTTAAATTTTATTGACCAGAATTTATCGTCCATACCTAAATCCCAACCGTCAACAGAAGCAGAGAATCCAGAAGTTTCAGCATTGTAAGTAAGTGTTCTGGTTGTTGCAGCAGCACCGTTTTCGGCTCTTACATCATAACCTAAGTTTGCATCAACTCCAGAATCAGCGTTAAATTCAACATCAGTATTATCTGTAAAGTCGAATCCGATAATAGTTACAGGTGCTGGATAGGCAGTACCAGTTACAATAATATCATCAATTTTAGAAATTCCAGCTGCTTCAACAGTTCCGTTACTGACATCAGTATTTGAAGTCATAATCCATCTGAGATAAATTGAATTTGTACCTGGATTATCAAGCTCTGCAGGCAAAGCTATTTCGGTTAGTACACCAGTTGTCCAGTCTGTAGCAACTGTAACTGTTCCACCTGTAATGTCTGTCCAAGTTCCACCTGAACCAATTTTGTACTGAATTTTAAATTCTTTTGGGCCTGTTTCATCAGAATACTGTTTTGAAGAAACTTTAAAGCTGTGATAACCATCAGCTTTGAATTTCAAAGACCAAAATTTATCGTCCATACCAGCATCCCAACCTTCAGCTGTAGCTGCTAAATCTGTAGCACCTGTTGTTGAGCTTACAGTTCTGGTTGTTGCTGCTGCGCCATTTTCTGCGCGAACATCATAACCAAGATTTCCATCTAAACCTGAATCAGCAGTAAAATCACCAT
>CAZOHR010000214.1:0-6716 GCA_964579045.1 uncultured Bacteroidales bacterium
AATCATGGACAGATGTATTCTGCCTATGCCGAAGTTACCGATTACGTTCGTCAATATGGTGTTGGTAGCTATTTGGTTGCAAACATTGCTCTTAACGAAGGAAATGGTGGTGGAACTGGATATTACGGTGGATGGGGTATGGTTGTTATTTACGAAAATTCAAAAATGAATTGGAGAGATGTTACGATTTATGACGGACATGCATATGTTGCTGGAAGTGTTACTGCCGATTACACAATTCCTGTTTCGGGATTTAACACGGTTCAAAGTGGAAATGTAAATCTTAAGCTAGGCGTTTTGGCTGGTGAAGGCGATAGAAATATTACTGGAGATTACTTTCAAATTAGAAATCATACAAACACTAGTTGGGTTGCTTTAAACCATTCCAACAATTCAACCAATAACTTTTTTAACAGTTCAATTTTTACTGGTGGAAATACTAGGAATCCAAATTTACTAAATAATACAGGACTGGATATTTCAATGTTTAATATACCTAATGTTGGTAACTCTGTTATTACAAATAATCAAACCGCAACGACTTTCAGATATGGAAGTACTCAGGACACATATACCATTTTTATGATGGCAATGTCGGTAGATGCATATATTCCAACTCCAGAAGCGCAAAATACAGTTATAAGCATAGATGGAGTACCTTATGTTTCGGGTAATCCACTTATAACACAGCCAGGAGACGAAATTGAAATTAAAATAGATGTTAGAAACAAAGGAACCGAAGCTATTGATGATGCAGAGCTTGTTGTTCCAATTCCATTTGCTTCTAGTTATGTTAGTAGCTCGAAACAGATATTTTTTGCACCATTGCCATCACCAAATAATTTATATTTTGACCCAAGTCAAGGCGCAAATGGTTCTATTGTTTGGGAAATAGGAACTTTGCCATTGCCTGCAAATCCAAATGATTTATTAGGAACATTAACTTTTAAAATTAAAGTTACTGAAGATTGTACAATTCTTTCGAATGTAAATTGTGATGCAGAAGTCTTGGTTCATGGTCATATGAACGGTGTAGGACAGGTAAGTCAAACCGTTTTTTCAAACCATGCAACAATGCAAGGTTACACAATGTCAGGCATTTGTACTGGAGAACCAATTATCGAACCTTTCCGATTCAGTATTGATGAATCTGCATTTGTTACAGCAAACTGTGCAGCAACACCGACAGTACTTGAGTTTTTACAATGTAATGTAGGAAGTACAATTCCAATTACCGAAGTTTCAGGGCATTTCCCTGCAGGTTCAAGATATTATAATCAATATCCTGTTACTGGCTCAGCAACGGAATATACAATTACAAATCCGTTTCCTGCAACTCCTGGTGTAAGAACTTATTTCGCAGTTCCTCCTGGTTCAACAACATGTTACTTTGAGTTTACAATTGAGGTTTTAACTCTTACTAGCCTTCCAACATCGACAAGTCCTGTAGTTTATTGTCATAACGCTGTGGCTGTTCCGCTTACTGCAACTGCGAGCAATCCTCTTTATACCTTATATTATTATTCAAGTTTAGGTGGAGTCCCTCAGTTGTCAATAACACCATCAACAGCAACTGTTGGAACATTTACTTATTATGTTTCTGAAGGTCTTTCGGGTTCTTGTATAAGCACAAACCAACTGCCAATTCAGGTTATTGTTAATCCTTTACCAGTTGCTCCAACAGCGGCAGCTTCAAATTTAAGTAGTGTTTGTTTTAACGATAATGGAAATATTGTTCTTACTGCAACTGGAGGCTCTGGTCTAACACTAAACTGGTACACAGGATCGTGTAATGGAACGCTTATTGGAACAGGAAACAATTTAAGTATTGCATCTCCAACAATTACAACAACTTATTATGCCGCTTGGTCAAATTCTTGCGGACTATCATCATGCGCTCAGGTTACAGTTACTGTTTTTCCAGCAATTACAGTCGGATTGTCTGTTAGCGCAGAGATTTCTTCTTATAATTCTTCTACTGGAGAAATAACAGTAACAGCAGGTGGTGGAACACCTCCTTTTACATATTCGTTAAATGGTGGAGCACCTCAGGGATCAAATATATTCTCAAATCTACCAGCAGGAATTTACAATATTACTGTTTTTGATAATGCGGGTTGTTCTGAAACTGCACAGATTACAATAAACAATGCATTACAGATAATTGCAGTTGATGATGCTGGTTCTGTAAACGGAATGACAGGAGGAACCGCTGTGGTTAACGTTTTAGTAAACGACCTGCTTAACGGTGCGCCAGTTGATCCTGCAGATGTAAATTTATCATTTATTAGTTCTACACACCCAAACATAACATTGGTAGGTACAGATGTTGTTGTTGCAGCGGGAACTCCAGCAGGTACATATTATTTGGTTTATGAAATATGCGAAATTGCAAATCCAACAAATTGTGACCTTGCAACCGTAACAATTACGGTTTCTGCAGCTCCAATTATTGCAAATGATGATTCTGCATCAGGAGTTAATGGCACTACTGGTCAAACCGACGTTCTCAATGTTTTTGACAACGATTTACTTAACGGTAATCCTGTAAATCCAGCTGATGTCATTCTAACAGAAATTACTCCCGACCCTACTGGAACACTTACATTAAATCCTGACGGATCTGTTGATGTTGCTCCTTTCACTCCGGGCGGAACTTATACACTTACTTATCAGATTTGTGAAGTTTTGAACCCTACAAATTGCGATCAGGCAATTGTAACTATTACAGTAATTAAAACATCAGATGTTTCGATTACGAAATCTCAGATAGATCCTTCAAATTTACCAGTTGGTTCAATTGCCGGGTTAGTTCCTGTTGCGCCATCGGTAATCACAGCTGGAACAAAAATATACTATTTCTTACTTGTCGAGAATTTTGGTCCAGACAATTCACTTAATACCACAATTACCGATATGCTGCCTGTAGGAATTACAAACCCTGAGTATTCTCTAAACTTTGGAAATTCTTGGTTTCCATGGGGTGGAACACGTTTCCTTCTTGATTTTGTGAACGGAGGAGTTAATAACGTTCTCCTTAGAGGTGATGTTGACCCAAATGCTACAGGAACTCTAACAAATACAGGAACAGTTTTCAGTGCTACCACTTTTGATAATGATTTATCTAATAATACCTCTACTGTTGTTACAACAATTGAGCAATCGGCAGATCTCAGTATTACTAAACAAACAGTTGGTTCTTCTGTAACAATAGGTGGACAAATTACATATCAGATTGTTGTAACAAACTATGGTCCTAGTACGGCAAACAATGTTATCATCACAGATGTTATTGACCCAACGATTATTTCTGCAGTTGAGTATTCGATTGACGGTGGCGGTAGTTGGTTAAGCCCATGGACAGGAAGTATTAACATTGGTTCTCTTAATGATGGTTCAAGTTTTACTTTGAGAATCAGAGGAACAGTTGTTGATGCTACACCTTTACCAAATGTTGACCCTATTCCTAATACTGCATCTGTTACTTCTGACGAACCTGACCCAGATATCACCAATAATGATGTAACTATTTTAACACCACTTAATGAAGATGCCGATGTTTCAATCCTAAAAACAGGACCAGTTTCGGTAATTGCAGGTGAACAAATCCAATACACTATTGTAGTAACAAACAATAGCAATACTTTTAGTGCAACAGATGTTCATATTCACGATATTATCAATTCTGCAATTATTTCTGGTGCAGAGTATTCTGATGACGGAGGTGCAACTTGGTTTCCTTGGACAGGAATTTATACCATCGGCGACATGCTGCCATTAGCATCGGAATCAATATTGATCAGAGGAACTGTACTAAGTAGTGTTACCGCAGATGTGCCGAATACAGCTTTAGTCGAGACAAATACTCCTGATGACGACCTCACAAACAATACTTCAACAATTCTTACTCCAGTTGATGTTGTAGCAGATCTCGAAATTATTAAAATACAGATTGATCCATCAATTATTCCTATAGATTCTACATCTTTAGCAGGTGACCCTTATTTATTATCAATAAGTCCACTTGAAATTACAGCTGGAGATTCAATTTATTATGTACTTGTATATACTAATTACGGACCAAGCGATGTTACCAACTCTCAAATTACCGACTTACTTCCTGTAGGAGTGTCAAGCTTTATGGCATCACGTTGTCAAGCAAATTATGGACCTTGGGCTGGTTCCGGAAACCAAGGTACAATCGTTGCAGGTGGAAGATGTTTGATTTTATTTAGAGGGCTTGTTGAGTTAGATGCATTTGGCAACATTATCAACACAGCGACAATAACTAATACGGATGGAATAACTGATCCAGATTTAACAAATAATGAGTCAACAGTAATTACTCCGATTACTTCTAGAGCAGACCTAAGTATTTTAAAAACCGTTAACAACAGTACTCCTTATGTTGGCGACAATATTATATTTACAATTACAGTTAATAATCTCGGGCCTCATGCTGCAACAAATGCAGAAGTTACTGATTTGCTACCTAACGGTTATACTTATGTTTCACATAGCACTTTATCAGGAACTTATGACAATGCAACTGGAATTTGGGCAATCGGAAATGTTAGTTTCCCTGGCTCAGTGATTCTAACAATTACAGCTACTGTCAATTTGCCTGGCGCGGGAGTAAATTATCTAAATATTGCTACCATTACAGACCTTGACCAGTTTGATCCAGAGTCAGATAACGATGAAGATGACGAAATTACAAATCCTATAAATGTTATTATTGCAAATGATGACAATGCTGGTCCAATAAATGGATATGAAGGAGCTGTAAACATTCTCAATGTTTTTGGAAATGACTTACTTAATGGTTCTCCTGTAATTCCAACTGATTTGATTCTTACTGAGACTGTTGCAGACCCTACTGGAAATCTTACTTTAAATGCGAATGGTTCAATAGACCTTGCTCCAGGAACACCAGAGGGAACTTATACTTTAACATATCAGATTTGTGAAATAGCAAATCCTACAAATTGTGATGATGCAATTGTAACAGTTATTGTTGATGCAGCTCCTATAATCGCAAACGATGATATCGCTGGTGGTGCAAATGGGTATGATGGTGTAATTGCAATTCTAACTGTTTTTGACAACGATTTACTTAACGGCAATCCAGTTATTCCATCAGAAGTTATTCTTACTGAGACTGTACCAGAACCAAACGGATATCTTACTTTGAATCCTGATGGAACTGTGGATCTTGCTCCAGGAACTCCAGCAGGAACATATACTTTGACTTATCAGATTTGTGAAGTTCTTAACCCAGCAAATTGTGATGACGCTTTGGTTATTGTTACGGTTGCCGCTACCTCGATAATTGCTAACGATGATACCGCAACTGGTATTGACGGAACTGCTGGCGTTGATGCAGTACTTAATGTTTTTGACAACGACTTGCTTAACGGAGATCCTGTTAACCCTGCCGAAGTAACATTAACAGAAACTGTCCCAGAACCAAACGGATACCTTACACTAAATCCAGACGGAACAGTTGATGTTGAGCCTGGTACACCTGCCGGAACATATACATTAACTTATGAAATTTGTGAGATATTGAACCCTGGTAATTGTGACGATGCAATAGTAAGCATTACTGTTGTTCCAGGTGAAATTATTGCAAATGATGATATTGATACTGACGTTAACGGATACACAGGAGAAATTGGAATCCTAAATGTATTTGACAATGACCTTTTAAGCGGAGATCCTGTAAATCCAGCTGATGTAATTCTTACTGAAACAGTTCCTGAGCCTAACGGATATTTGACTTTAAATCCTGATGGTTCTGTAGATCTTGCTCCTGGAACACCAGAGGGAACTTATACCCTTACATATCAGATTTGCGAGATTTTGAACCCTGCAAACTGTGATGATGCTTTAGTAATTATTACAGTAGGAGCAGCTTCGATTATTGCAAATGATGATTATGCTTTTAATGTTAACGGATTTACAGGCGAAATTGCTGTTGTAACTGTATTTGACAATGACTTACTTAATGGTAATCCTGTTAATCCTGCTGAAGTAACTCTTACTGAAACAATTCCTGAGGATAACGGGTATCTCGTTCTTAATCCTGACGGAACTGTTGATGTTGTGCCAGGAACACCTGCAGGAACATATTACCTCACATATCAGATTTGCGAAATCTTAAATCCCTCAAACTGTGATGATGCTCAGGTTTTTGTAACTGTGCTTGCTTCTGCAATAGGCGCTTTCGATGATAACTTTACATCAACTCCAGTTGATTGTGAACTTGGTGGAATCGCTGGAAATGTTTTAACTAACGACTTGCTTGATGGCATGCCGGTAGTTTCTACAGACGTGACAATAACAATTACTAACGATGGCGGAATTGTAGGAGTTACAATTTCTCCAAATGGAGATTTGAATATTCCTGCTGGTTTAGCTGTTGGTAATTATAATCTATCATATCAGATTTGCGAAATCATTAATCCTACAAACTGTGATCAGGCTGATATCGTAATATCTGTTCTGGATTCAGAGGATCCTACAATCACTTGTCCTGCCGATGTTGCTGTAAACAGTGACGCTGGAACTTGCGAAGCTACAAATGTAGTAATAGGAACACCAACTGTAAATGATAATTGTGGCGTTAACACTGTAACTGGTGTTAGAGACGATATGCTAGCTTTAACAGATCCTTATCCTCTTGGAACAACTACAATTACTTGGACAGTTAC
>CAZOHR010000215.1:0-211 GCA_964579045.1 uncultured Bacteroidales bacterium
CCACCAACACACTCAGTAATATTTGTAGGCTGACCAGTAATACTAGGATCAGCAACAACCGTAACAGTCACAGTACTGCTGGTAACTGAACCGCAGCCGTTTCCGCTTGCAGAAACAATGCAATAATAATCACTTGCAGCAGTTGCAGAATATGTTGCCGAAGTTGCACCACTAATAGCACCACCCGAATTATACCATTGATAAGTTAATG
>CAZOHR010000215.1:311-3305 GCA_964579045.1 uncultured Bacteroidales bacterium
AAGGAGTACCACCAGTTGCAACAACGCTTAAATTTATTGAACCGCCAGTACAAATAGTACCGCCAACAGGTTGAGTAGTTATTGCAGGATCAGCAACAACCGTAACAGTCACAGTACTGCTAGTAACCGAACCGCATCCGTTTCCGCTCGCAGAAACAATACAATAATAATTACTAGCAGCGGTTGCAGAATATGTTGCCGAAGTTGCCCCACTAATAGCGCCACCCGAATTATACCATTGATAAGTTAATGAAGGAGTACCACCAGTTGCAACAACGCTTAAATTTATTGAACCGCCAGTACAAATTGTACCACCGACAGGTTGAGTAGTTATTGCAGGATCAGCAACAACAGTAACAGAAGTTGTAGCACACGTTGCACTTACATTGCTACAAGAACCTGTCGTTCTGGCATAATAAGTCGTTGTCGAAGCAGGCGATACCGATAAACTTGTCCCAGATCCAACGAGAGTTCCTCCACAACTGCTTGTGTACCATGAAATACCATTACCATTGGTACCTATCGTTCCTGAAAGCGATGAAGATCCTCCAGTGCATATTGTGTTAGGAGAGGCAGATACAGAAGTTGGAGCGCTTAAAGGATAGTCAATAACATTTAATAGGTAATTTCCATAAACACCTGCATCGTAATAATAACCGACAGAAATGTAATAAGTTGTTCCAAGTGTTGAGCACCATTGTGTTAATGACTGATAGTTTCCTCCATTATCATCGTCACAAGATACTTCGGTTAATGATCCACATGTACCTGTAAAAACTTCAATCTCAGTATCAAAACCAATTGTTGACGCATTGACTGTATTTGCTTCCATTAAGTTCCCAGTACCAGTAACTCTGAACCAAACATTATTCCCATTTTCACATATAGCACCTGAATTATCAGTAGTAGCACATTGGGTTGACGCAACTCCGCTGGAATAAGGAACCGACCCAATGACAACCGCATTCGCACAATTGTCATTTGTTGGATTAGGTGTAACGGTAACAGTAACACCTAAACTTGCTTGTCCCCAACAACCAGCTGCTGAGTATGGTCTTACGTAGTAAGTAGTGGTAGTATTTGGAGATACACTAATTGATGTTCCAGAGCCTATTGTTGTGCTTGTTCCTGTAGAAGATGTTTGCCAATAATATGTAATGCCAGCTGCGGGAATACTTGTAGTGCTTAAAGTTGTAGAAGAACCATTGCAAATTGTAGTTGCAGTCGTTGGAGTGGCTGGCACTCTCATCGTTGTAAAGTCAGTATTAAATTGTGTCCAGCCTCGGTAATTATTACAGTTATCAGAAGTGTACATCGAAACTTTGTTTGACCCATACAATTCAATGAAATCTGTGTGTGGTCTAACTGTGAAGGTAACAGTTCGCTGATTTCCCACAACAGAAGTTGTTGCACTTACTAAATCAATTCTGCTACCACCCCATGAACTAGCTTTTGAAACATAACCACCTCCTGTACAAGCCATTTGATTGTCGCTATGAACATATGATGATGGGTGCCATGCAAAGTAGCCACCTGCTAAAGGTTCTCCCAAATTGTAATTTATAAGCGCCATCATACCGTAGGAGCCACCAAAACCGCTTCGTGGCTCTGTTGATACGATAGTAATAGTGTAAGTGTTAGTCCCGTTGGCAACCCAGCAGTTGTTATTAATAGTTGTATTATCGTGGGTGGGAGCAGTATTGTCAACTTTTACCCACAGGCCCATATCTGTATAACCAACACCAAAACTACACTGATCATATAGAAAAGTATTAAGCTTATAATCCCAGTCAGCACAGGTCGTTTTTACATTTGATACCCATCTTCTAGTTACATCATTATCAGTACAAACGCCATCAACGTCAACGCAATTAGCAGATGTTATGTCAATATAATTATTGTCTGCCATCCAATCAGTAAATGTATTATTTGAATTATAAGATTTAATTTCGTTTGGAGCTCCACCACAGCCATTTGGACTACAAGCATCTTTATTAAAACTAAAATACTGAGTTGTTGAACTAATATTGTCGCTATGAGTTATGTCAATACTGAAATCGTTGGTTCCTTTAACCCAATAAACTGAGGCAGATTCCTGATATTGGTATCCACTAATATTTGAATATCCTACGTAAGATGGGGCAGTATTATCAATTGTAACAGTTGTATTAGCTGAAGTTGTACATCCTGTTGGACTAGTGAAATTAACAGAATATGTTCCAGAATTAGTTGTTGTTGCCGGATTTATTGTTGGATTTTGTGTCGTAGAAGTAAAACTGGCAGGACCTGACCATGAATATGTAGAACCTGCAACACAACTAGAACTCAAATTTAGTACTCCATTATTGCAAACAGGTGAATTGCTACTTGCAAGGGGTGTAGCATAAGGATCGGCTGTAACTGTTAGTGTATATGTTCCAGTACTTGAGGACCCGTATGCTCCAACAGATATATAATAAGTTGTTCCTATGGCTGAACACCATGCAACAGTCGATTGTAAACCACATCCAGAATAATCATCATTACATGCAATTTCAGTCATAGTACCACAACTTCCAGTGTAAACATGAATTTCACTGTCGAAGCTAGCCGCTCCGCAAACTGATGCTGTAAGTCGATCGCCAGTTCCAGAAACTCTATACCAAACATTATTATAATGCTCTCCACATGAAGTATAACTTCCAGGAACATCATTAGTAGAGCAATAAGTGTATAATGAACCACTATTATAAGGGAACCCACTAATTACCGTTGCACTTGCGCAATTATCATTTGGTGGAGCGGAAACTGATTGAACAATTGCAGTCTCTATCCATTGGCATCTTCCTACCACATCTGTTACAGTAACTGTATAGGTTCCACCAGTTAAGCCAGATATAGATGATGTTGTAGCTCCAGTGTTCCATGTGTAATAATATGGAACTGATCCTCCAGAAAGCCCAGTTACACTTACAGCACCATTTGTATATCCTGCACAAGTGTGAGTAACATCTA
>CAZOHR010000215.1:3405-5697 GCA_964579045.1 uncultured Bacteroidales bacterium
CATGCGTTTTGCATACTTGTACAAGCAATTGCTTCACTAAATTGGACAGTAATATTGTCGGACCCACAAACTGGAGGATAGACAATACTGCTTAGAGTAGGCGCTGTTTGATCATACACACTTGCCCCGCTGAAATTTATTGAATAACCATTTGTAGTTGCGGAGAAATTATCAATAAACAACATATAGTATCTCCCCGCAGTTACAGTCAAGGAGGAATTAAACCTATTGCAACCTCCACCATTATGTGGTGTGCATGTTGACCCTCCTCCTCCTGCACCAGTTGTTCCACCAACACCACAATAGTTGCAACTTAATGGATCTGGATTAGAATTTGGAACAGGTGGACCAACACCCCAAGCCGAACCACCTGCTAAATCGTTACAATCACGGCCCGTCATATCCCAAACTGCCCAATCAAAGTCTTGTGAAATTACACTGGGAGTAATAGTAAAGTTTAACGCACCTGAGGTTGTTGCATAAAATGAATACCAATTGCTATAATTCTCTCCAGCAACAATACAGTCAGGGCAATTGTTATCATTTACGGTAATACCATTGTTTTGGTAATTATATAAATCATAATAACTACCTGGTCCACTAGATTCTAAACTACTTACTGTGTTATTTGCTTGACATAGTGGTCGTGCACCTAAACAGTCTGCTCTTGTTGGAGTTGGTAAGTGTTTATATGCAACAGTTCCTAATGCAGTTCCTGTGGTTTGACAATTGTATTCATAAAAGGCTACGCGATAAGTGCCACCTGATGTACATGTCCAAATTAATTCGGAACCTAATCCACAATAATCATCATTATATGCCCCTGCAATTGCAACTCCAGCATTTGTTAGAATCTGAATTTGAGGATCGTCAACATATGTACCACCACCTTGACAGAATGAAAATTGGTAAACTTGACCGGCAACCCCTACAAAATTATAATATTCTCCACCGGTGATCCCTGACATTGTTTGCCAAGAAGAGGTCATTACAAAAGTTCCTTGTAAACTTCCTCCAGTGCAGGCAACTGTTTTGTTTGAGATTAATAGTAATAATAGAATTGATGCCGCAATTGTATATATGATTTTCTTTTTCATAAATGGTTCTTTCTTTTAATCTTCAATGATAAAAACTTCTGGTTGACTTAAAACTCGTTGTTTCTTTTCCTCGGTAAAACTCTCAAAGTCTTTTCTCTTAACAATTACCGTTGTTCCATGTTCTAATTTTGCTTTTTGATATTCTGTTGGGTTCTCCTTTACCCATAAATCTTTTTCTTTTGCATAATGATCTTCGATGGATAAAGATCCTGCCTTGTTGGGATCATAATCCTTAAACCCATTAAAGCCTTCAAAGAATGTGTATTGTTCTGCATTATATATTCCTTGCGGTTTTACGAGATTCTTTGAAGTTACGCTTGTTAAATCAATGTCATAACCAGCGCTTTGCAGAATATTTCGTATATATTTAACACTTAGTGCTTGGTCTAACTCCAGTTGGCATGTAGCTGAACCTTCATCGAAAGTGTATATACTACCATCTTTTATTAATTCGTCGCTAAGCAGGAGCTCTAGAACTCTATCCTGTTCCGTGCGATCATCATTTAAACCAGAAATTTTAAAATAAACCACTATTCTGTCTCCAAGACTTTTAAAATGGTTAAATGCATATTCATCATTTTGAGAAAATGTGAATTTGGTTTGTGAAAATAGTATTACTATTATTAGCAGTACTAATTGACTAGCTTTGTTTTTCATAAACGAATAAAATTTATAGACCTCTCCTCGTAAAATCAGCACAAAGATACATTAATTGTAAATACGATAAAATGTTTTTATCTACATTTTATCGTATTTATTAACAATTTGGTATTATTTTGATGGCTTCTTATTTGAACAAATAAACTGTAAATTCAAATATTTTTAAAGTAACAGTGTTAGTTTTAAATTACTGTTGCGAATCTCTTATTGCTTAATCAGTTTTTCATTTAACAATAGTTTTTCCGATTTGCATTTTATGAAATAAACAGCTGGATTGAGTTGCTTTAAGTCAATTATGGTATAAAAAACGGCATTTTTATTCATAAAATTCTGTCTATATACAATTCTTCCAGTTTCATCAAAAATTTCAATTGTTAATTGTTCATCAATTAAATTTTCAATGATTACATTAACTTCATCTTGCATCGGGTTTGGATATACAATCATTGTTGCTTGATTTTCAAATACTTGATTACAATTTATCGATGTAGTTGAATAAATGTTTAGTTTTCCATCAAAGTCAACTTGTTTTAAA
>CAZOHR010000215.1:5707-6701 GCA_964579045.1 uncultured Bacteroidales bacterium
AGAACCCTCAACTCTTGCAAACTCTAAGAAATTGACCAAATCATTAGATTTTTCGATAATGAAGAAATCGTTGTTGGTTTCGGAAGCTGTTTCCCATGAAATGATTACTTCATTATTATTACATTTGGCATTAAAAGATATTATTTCTACAGGTAAAGGGTTCTGGTTATCTTTAGAACCAAAAGTTACAAAAGTTTGATTTTTTGCTCCATAAAATGGTACTACAGTGCAAGTAATTGAGCCTTGATCATGATTTCCAGCAACAGTTCCAGAAGCATCACGCCACAATGAACCTGACCAATAAGCTACAGAAAGATCACCAGAATCAAATTCACTAGGATTTTCATTATCAAAACCATGAACACAAGGGATGCCAACTGCATGTGAATTGTCGGACCAATACAATGTGAAGTTTGATAAATTCTTTTCGGCACTAATTAACCAGTTTTCACGGTCGCTAACATGATGAAGAGTTGGGTCCATATTTCCACCATGTTCCCACCAATCTGGCATACCGCTATTGGAGAAAGAATACTCAACAGTAGCAGTAGTTGCTTCGTCAGGAGTTGCGCCAACTGCGCCAAGCACAGCATAGGTAATGCTTCCGTTGCCCAAATCTCTGCTGACAACATCACCAGTAGGGAAAATGAATGCCGAAGAACCTGTTTTTGTAACAGAACCGTTAACAAAGCTATTATTTGAAGAAACTGCTGCAGTTGCAGAATTTCCAAATGTTAATGCACCTGTTCCAGAATAGTAGACAATACCATCTGTGAAAGTTGCTAAACCTTGAATGCTCATAGGTTCGGCAATTTCAATATTTGTAGCTCCTACCGAAGAATTTTCGAAAACTACATTATAGAAGCTGCTTCCACCCGAATTGATAGTTTGAGCAGCAGCACCGTTAAAAGTAACTGTACCTGTCCCTGCGATGAAAGTGCCGGAATTGTTCCAGTTGCCATTAACATTAAGCTGCGATATATTGCCAAGTGTT
>CAZOHR010000216.1:0-6684 GCA_964579045.1 uncultured Bacteroidales bacterium
TTTATTGACTTCAATAATGTTTTCTTGCAAAAAAAACCAGTTAGCAACACTAGTAACAGATAATGTAACAGAGTATTATGCGACATGCGCAATACTATCTGGTGATATATCTGATGAAGGAAGTTCCGAAATTAAGTCATACGGATTTGTATGGAACACTACAGAAAATCCTAGTTTGGAGTCAAACATAGGGAAAGTTGATTTGGGAAGTGCAACTGGAGTTTTTTCACATACTATTAATGGGCTAGATCCAGGAACTGTATATTATGTTAAAGCTTATGCAACTAATGAGGTTGGAACTATTTACGGGAATCAAGTATCTTTTGAAACGAAAGGCGAATTATGTGTAGGGACAACTACAGTAACTGACATTGATGGGAATATTTATAATGTTGTTCAAATTGGTGATCAGTGTTGGATGGCAGAAAACTTAAAAACAGCAAAATACAATGATAATACTGAGATTCTGAATATAACAAACGGCACAGAGTGGAAAACTACTTTTGATGGTGCTTACACATACTACAATAATGACGTTTTACAGAAAGATACGTTAGGATCATTATATAACTATTACGCTGTAGAAACTGACAAATTGTGTCCAACTGGATGGCACGTGCCTACAGATAACGAATGGAAAACTCTCGAAGGAACAGTAGATAGCCAATATGGAGTAGGAAATACTGTATGGGACAACGCAGACTGGAGAGGCCTAGACGCTGGAGAAAAATTGAAATCAGGAGAAAAATGGTTTTATGGTGGTGCTGGAACTGATGATTATGGTTTTTCTGCCATAGCAGGAGGTGATATTGATGGCCAATCCGGTGAGTTTGAGCGCGTTGGAGAATGGGGAACTTGGTGGGCAGCTAAAAACGGACTTGAAACAGAGATTTATAGAAGATATCTTACAAATCAAAATGAAAATATTGCAAGATTTAGTAGCAACCCACGGAGTGGTTATTCTGTCAGATGCATAAAAGACTAATCAACGTTTCATGAAAAAAGTAAGTCCATTTATAATATTTACATTTTTAGGATTTTCTTTGTTTGCTCAAAACTGGAACACCTATTACAGTCCGCGATCTAGACAGATTCACGATATACAAATTCATAATCCAGAAAAAATATGCATTGTTGGCGGTCATCCGACTAACGATTCAATAACTTATATGGCCTATTCTGAAACTGGAGCAACAGAATGGTTAACTTTTAATGACATTTATCCTGGCAGCATTATAAATACTCTATTGTTCTACAATAATCTTTCAGGTATTTGTGCTGGGGACAATCAAACATTATATGCGACTACTGATGGCGGAAAGACTTGGGAAAATAGGCTATTAAACATCAGTTTATCCCATAGAGATATTAAAGCTTTGTGCAAAACACAGTATGGTATTTCTTATGCTGTGGGTGGTAAAGCCAAAACAAACGGTTTTATCATTAAGTCTATTGACTTCTGTCAAACTTGGTCTTCGTTAAATGAATGGCCTGAAAATGAAATTCTTTCAGTGACAAGTCCACAAAACGATAAAATCAGAGTCTGTGGACATTCAAACTTTATACAATTATCTGATGACCAGGGTGAAATATGGACGAATGCAATTATTGTTGGGCTTTCACATGGTGTTGATTTGATGTCTATCAGTTTCTTCAATGAAAATTTGGGTTATTGTGTTGGTGGTATAAGTGGACCCGATTCTGTTTCAGTAATTTTAAAAACGACAGACTCTGGTATAACTTGGCAATCGGTGTACGAGGCAGTTGGCCCCAAATTTAATGACATTAGTATTATAGATAGCGACATTGCCTACGCCGTTGGTGATTATGGCATTATCTTAAAAACTATAGATGGAGGACAAACTTGGTCCGAAGAAATAATACCAGATAATCCTGCTGTTGATTTATACTCTGTTAAATTTCTTAATTCTCACATTGGTGGAATAACTGGGCAATGGGGTACAGTGTTTCTTTATAATGATGGGTCTTCTAATTTACCAGAAGTTTTAACTTTAGAAGCCTCTCAAATCACAAATAACTCTGCAAAGATTAATGGGACTTTAAACCCAGGTTTTTCAGATTCGCAGGTATACTTTTATTATGGGACAAGTACAATTCCTGAAAATGAACTTTTGATTGGGACTTATTATGGAGGAGAAATTCAAAACATTAATAAGATCGTTGAAAATTTATCGGAAAATACAAAATACTATTTTCAAATTAAACTTGAAAATTCTTATGGCGAATATTTTGGAGATGTGAAATCATTCTATACAGGAAATCCAATCCCAAATTGGGATTTCGAGGACTGGAGTATCTATGAAAATGAGTTGCCTGAAAATTGGTTTACTGTTGGCAATATTGAAAGATCTATTTACGGTAATGATACCGTTGTAAGTCTTTTACCAGTTTTAGATTTACAAAACAATTCTAGTAAAGTAAGCGCTTTGATAAATGCTCGTTTAGAAATTGACACAACTGTTAATGGCGAGTTATATATTGTCGAAAATACTGGTGGTTTTGCAATAAACTATAAACCTACACAATTGGATTGTAAGTTAAAATACAATATCGAAGTTGGAGATTCTGCACTTGTGCTAATTGCTACAAAATCACTAGGAGAGATAATTTCTGAAAACTATTATTATTTACAAGGCAATTCTGGAGGTAGTTTTACTGATTTGAGTTTTGACATATCTTATTTAAGTTCAGAAACCCCAGATACAATTATTCTAGGATTCACAAATACAGATGTAAAAAGCAAAACCATAATATTTAACAGCACACTAGAAATTTCGAAAGTTTGGTTTGACATTGAAGAAATAGTTTTGACAAATAGCGAATTTTCTAATTTTAGCACAGTTACTTACGAATACCCCGATAATTGGTATTCTGAGCAACCCGAATGGCTAACAGTTGGTCAACAGCCATCTTTACCCTATTTTAAAGATTTGTCCTCCTTTTACCATGACTATGCAATTTGTCTTCAAACACAATTTCAAGAAAACGACACCATCCTTGGTAAAATATCAGTTCGAGATTATGAAGATGCCTTTCCTTTGAATTATAGACATGAAAATTTTCAAGGATATTATAAGTATCTGCCTGAATTTGAAGATTCTGCGAGTATTAATTTGGTCTTTTATAAAGATGGTTTAGTTGTAGGTAGCTCAATGAGGAATTTCTTTACTGAAACTTCGACTTGGCAAAGTTTTAATATGCCGATAATATACAATAACGAAAATATTGTACCTGACAGTGCAAATATTTTCATTGTTTCCACGAAAGAAAACAACCCAAAGGAATCTATTTTTTGTGTCGACAAATTGTGTTTTGATGGAGATTATATTCCTGTGGAAGAATATGCTAATATTGAGTTTTCTGTTTATCCAAACCCATTTACAGATGTAATACATTTGATTAATGAGAATAAAAATGAAAATATTTTAGTTAAAATTATTGACATAAATGGAAAATGCGTATTTTGTGATAAAATTGAATCAACCAGTCAATTAAAATTAGATACGAATTTTTTACAAAGTGGCTTTTATTTGCTTAAAGTGAGCATGAAAGAAGAGTATAAGACAATTAAAGTAGTTAAATTATAGAATTGAAAGCTATAGAGTGAATCTTTAAATTAAAAAAATGGCTAAATATTTTATTTTTATTTGCTATTAAAACAATGAAGTATGAAAAAGTTATTATTATCGTTATTGCTTGTAAGTACAACAATTGTAGTTGCTTACTCGCAGACTGCAATAGCTGATCCGTCTGGTACTGCTATGGGCACATCTGGAACTGAAGTTGCAAGAGCAGGAATAACCTATCAGTACACAAATGCTGCTTGGCCAGCCAGTTGTATTGGCTGGGGTTTTGACAAAACCAACACTTCACTAGGGTGTATAAATGGAAACGATAACCTCGCTCCAAATTGTGCTAATTATTTTACTACAAGTTCCTCTATATCTGGGAATATAGCATACTTAAACACCACTACTATTGTAAGATACGCAAATACTAGTGGAGTTTATGTTAATGGGACAGTAAGTGCTAGATTAAAATTTACAGCAACCACATCAGGAGGTTCGGCAATAAATTTTGCTCAGAGTGGGAATACAATATTCATTCCTGTGACTGGAAATTTTAACATAAAGGTAGAAATTGAAATGTACGGACCTGCTGGAGCGTTATGGTTTACTAATTACGATAGCCAATGGCGATCAGCACTAGATATTTTTGACCAATTACATACCGATCCAGCATACTTTATTTATACAAGTTTTACCGAAGCTCAAACAAGTTTCTATTCTATCCCAAACAGCGCTGTAACACCAACCATAACCACGCCTGCATCTTGTGGTGGAACAGTTTCTGCTACCGCATATACTTATACATGGTCAGGAACTTGCACAGTTCATCCAAACTCAAGATATGAAAGCAATTTTAATTCTGGTGGTTGGACAAATCATGGCACTGGAACGTCCCGAGCAGTAACCTTAGTTGCTGGTGCAAACACTTTTCAGGTAAGATATTACGATGGATGTAATGCAGCATATTATACAAGTTCAACTTGCACAATTTACTATACCCCTGATAATTACTGTGGAGATGTAAACCATGGAGGAAATAACTGGACAATCTCAGCTAATACCACAGTAGCAGGCAGGCATTACAATATTGGCAATTTTCTATTAAATTCAGGTGTAACGGCAACAGTTTCCTCATCGTGTCATTACTTTTATGTTGAAGCCACTAATGTTGAAGTTGCGGGTACAATAAACGCAAACGGAGCGGGAGATGCTGGAGGTGCTGGAGGTAGCTATGGCAGTTTTTGGGCTGAAGGTGGCGCTACTGATGGTAGAGGTATAACTTCATGCTGGGATAAAGACAATTGTAGAGGATTAGGAACAGGCGGCGGACTTGGCGGAGCAGCAGCTAGTGGGACAGGTGGTGGAAATTCTGGAGGCATCGGTGGATATGGCTATGGATCAAAACAAGAATGTGGATTTTTTGTTTATGATGGTGGAACAGTTGGCGGCGGCGGTGGCGGCGGCGGCGGTGGCGGCGGCACTTATGGCGGTTCTGGTGGTTCTGGCATAACTGGTGGTCAGGGAGGATCGGATGATAACGCCTGTGGGAATGCAGGCTGCTACGGATATAGCGAAGGTGGCGGTGGCGGTGGTGGAACGGCAAAAGCAACTTATGGAAATAGCACAAATGAGGCGATAGAGTATGGTTCTGGTGGTGGCGGTGCTGGAGGAGGTGGGCGTGGTGCTTTCTGTGGAGCAAATACCTGCTATTCAAGCGGTGCTGCTGGTGGTACTGGTGGAGGTGCTGTTAAACTAATTGCTACTAACAATATTGATATTAAATCAACTGGCTCTATATACGCAAACGGCACTAATGGTGGAAATGGTGGAGAAGGTGGAGAAAATGATTATACTACAGATTGCTGTGCAGACCTAAATGATGACTGCACAGAGCAAACATATTCTGCTCCTGGTGGTGGCGGTTCAGGTGGTGGTGGCGGTTCAGGTGGTGGAATTATGCTTAAGGCAGATTGCACAACTTTAATGAATGGTACATTACAAGCAATTGGTGGCAACGGTGGTAATGGAGGTGATGGTGGCTGGAGTGATTGGAGTACAACATATTATGGCGGGAAAGGCAGCGGTGGAGCTGGTGGTGGTGGTGGTAGAATCAAAATATTCAGAAATCCTTGCAGTAGTAATACAATTGCTGGAAGCATATCTGTTACAGGTGGAACAGGTGGCAGCGTTGCAACTTTTGGTAGAGCCAGCACTGGCTCTGCTGGAAATAGTGGTTCTGCTGGTTCAAATACTACTAATAATTCCTCAACAGCAGCAGCATTAAACGGTGGGGCTATTTCTGCATCACAAACAATTTGCTCTGGAGATAATGTTGCAGCATTTAACAATTCTACAAGTCCAACAATAGGTAGTTGTTCGGCTTCGTTTGCTTATCAATGGATGAGCTGCACCTCTGGATGCACGACTCCACCAACTAATTATTCAAATATTTCAGGTGCAACATCAAGTACTTTTGATGAAGGTGTTTTGTCTGCGACAACATATTATGTTAGAAAAGTAACTTCCGGCAGTTGCACTGCATATTCAAATTATTTAACCGTTACTGTTAATACTCTTTCTACTGCCCCAACTTCTATATCTGGAACATCAACTATTTGTAATGGAAGTTCTACAACATTAACAGCTGTTGGCGGCACTGATGGAACTGGTTCATCTTATCAATGGTTTGCTGGCTCTTGTGGCGGAACAGTTATTGGAACAGGCATTAGTTTTACCGTTTCTCCAACTTCGAATACCACTTATTATGTAAGACGCACTGGAACCTGTAATACAACAGCTTGTGCATCACAACTTGTTACAGTTAATACTCTGTCAACAGCTCCAACTTCTATTTCTGGAACATCAACAATTTGCAATGGTAATTCAACAACATTAACTGCTGTTGGTGGAACAGATGGAACAGGGGCCTCATATGAATGGTTTACTGGTTCTTGCGGTGGTACAGCTGCAGGAACAGGAATAAGTATTACTGTCTCACCAACGTCTAATACAACTTATTATGTTCTAAGAACCGGAACATGCAATACCACAACATGTGCGTCGCAGCTAATAACTGTGAAGAGCGTTCCAAATG
>CAZOHR010000217.1:0-6664 GCA_964579045.1 uncultured Bacteroidales bacterium
CTAAATAAAGATTTAACAAAAAGTTAATAAAAAAGCTGCCCTAAAGGTGGCTTTTTTAATTTTATCTTTTTAACTTTGGCTCAAATATTCAAAAAAACTATTAACTAAAAAACCGTTAAACTATGAAACACTTTTCTAAGTTATTTCTAATTACTATGCTACTTGCAGGTTTTGTTGCTACAGCAAAAGCTCAAAACACCTGTGCTACCCCAGATGTGATTTCATCTGTGCCTTATTCTGTTGCTGGTCTCACAACTATCGGAACTGGCAACGATTATGATGATCTCGACGCTTGTATGTCAGCTTCGATGGTAAACGAAGACTATGTTTTCTCATTTACTCCTGCCGACAATATGCAAATTAACATTGCTTTACTTAACACGTCTATCGTAACTTCTGCAATGCTACCATTTGCTAACATTGGATTATTCGTTACCGACAGATGTCCTGACGATCCTACTTCTACCTGTGTTGCATCTGTTGATAATTTGCAATCGAATCCATCTTTAGCTAATATTGATTTAAATGCAGGAACTACTTATTACATTATTGTTAGTTCAGCAAATGCTATTTTTGGAACTGCTACCAACGTAAATTTCGATATTGAAATCACTAAAAATATGGTTAAGGATGTTGCTGTAACCTCAATTGAAGGTTTAGTTTCATCTTGCGATCTCGAAAATGCTACCATTGGTTGTTATATCACTAATAATGGTATTGTTGCAGCTTCTGGCTTCAATGTTAGCTATACTATCAATGGAGGTACTCCAGAAACTGAAGCATACACTGCGTCTATTGATCCTGGCATGACTGAATATTTTGAATTTAGCACACTCGGTAATTTCCCAACAGTTGACGAATATGATGTTGCTGTTTATACTGAAATGGCTGGTGACGAAAATACTTTAAATGATTTGCTTAGCATTAATGTGACTAGGTATCCTGTTTACGATGTATTTCCATACACTGAGGATTTTGAATCAAACAATGGCTACTTTGCTGGTGGCGGGACTGCTTCTTCATGGGAATATGGCAATCCAGATGAATTAATTGCTGATTTAGTAATTAACTCTGCAGCTTCAGGAGACTATTGCTGGGTAACTAATCTTGAAGGTGCTGCAAATACAAATGAAGAATCATACCTCGAAACTCCTTGTTTTGATTTATCATCATTGTTTTTACCGACTTTAAATTTAAATGCATGGGTAGATTTTTCATTCTTTGGTAATTCTGCTAATATTCAAGCATCTACAAATGGTGGGTTAACTTGGGATGTTACTGTTTATGAATTTGCCGCTACAACTACTGGATGGGAAAATATTGATGTTCAGATGCCAGCATTAGCAGGAATGAACAATGTTAAATTCAGAATTAATTTTATTGGCGGTTTCCTAGTTGCCAATGGTATCGCAATTGATGATTTTTCTGTAAGAGAGGCTGTTTTAAACGATTTGGGTGTTAGTGGCATTTTTGCACCAAACACTAGCTGTGGTTTAAGCGACTCTGAAGAAATCAGCATTGAAATTTCTAATTTCGGCGCTCAAGAGCAAACAAGCACTGAAATAACTTATTCAATCGACGGTGGTGCAACATGGCTTGCTACTCCAGAAGTATTCACATCAACAATGTTCCCAGGTCAGCAGTATTATTATACTTTTACAACTACAGCTGACTTATCTGCTTATGGCAATTATGAAATTCTTGCAAAAGTTATCAACCCAGGTGATGAAGATATAACTAATGATGAATTTAACAAGACTGTAGTTTCTCAAGCAACTATTGCTGTTGATAATTACTTAGAGTCATTTGAAACCGGACCTGCTGGTTGGTATGCATATGGCGAAAATTCCACAATGGAACTTGCTATGCCAGCAAACACTCTTATAAACTCAGCTGCTGATGGAGACTATGCTTGGGTTACAAATGCTACAGGTTTTAACGATCCAGCTGAAGTGTCTTACTTAGAATCTCCTTGTTTTGATTTTACAGATTTGGTTAACCCAAAAATTAAAGCAATGATTCAATATGAAACAATGCAAATTTCTTCAAATTTCTATTTAGAATACTCTATTGATGGTTTTACTTGGGACACAGTAAATGCTGGTGGCGCTGCAACTGGTTGGTATGGTGCAGGTGGATTAAGCTTCGGCACATGGAGTGGTTCTTCTGCTGGTTGGATTTCCGTTTCTACTGATCTTCCTGAATTGGCAGGTCAGGCAAGTGTGAAATTCCGTTTTGTATTTAATAATGGAATGTTCTCTCTAACTGATACCGAAGGCGTTGCTATTGATAAAATAAATATTTACGATTGTGACATATTCCCTAATGCAGAATTCTCATATACTGTAAATGGCCTCGATGTTTCTTTTATCAATGAATCAGAAAATGCAGACACTTACTCATGGAATTTTGGAGATAACGACTTCTTCCCATCTACTTCTACTGAAGAAAATCCAGCATTCTCTTATCTTATGGATGGAACATACTATGTTGTTCTTACAGTTACAAATGAATGCAGTAGCTCAGAATTTGGTACATACATTGACGTTGTTACAGGTCTTGAAATTCTCAATGCTGCAACTTTAACAGTTTATCCTAATCCAGCATCTGAAACCATTTATGTTTCTGGCATTAAGGCAGACAGATTCGAAATCATTAATATTAATGGTCAAATAGTTTCTAATTCTGAAGTTTCTTCGGATATCATTAATGTTGACATTAAAAATCTTACATCGGGTAGCTATTTTATTAAGATTTATTCTGGTGATGTTAATGCAGTTATTCCTTTTGTAAAAGAATAAGATTCGGACTAATATTTTCTAGATAATATAAAACGCAGGTAAAGAAAACTTACCTGCGTTTTTTTGTTTTATGTTAAATCTATACACTTGTTGCTATTGAATGTCTGATGGTCATACAAGCCGCCGAAATGTGGATTATGAAATACAGTTCTAAACACTTGTCAGTTACTCTCCATTATAATTTGTTTTCAACATAAATCAAACCCACATTTCGACCCCGAAGGCGGTCGTACATCTATACCTCAAATACTCAGAGCGCAATATACGACCCCGAAGGTGGTCGCACCAACAACACATTATCATAAAGGAAATCACAAGTTTGCATTTATTTGTCGAAAAAACAATAGTACGACCACCTTCGGGGTCGAAGAGCTAGTGGTATCATTGGGGGTATAGATGTTTGACCCATTCTGGGTCATGGATTGCCATTCCAAAAGCAGTTGAATATTTATAAACTTAAATATTTTTTACATTTTGACCCCGAAGGCGATGTAGTGAGCGTAGTCGAACCTGCGGTCGTACATCTATACCCCAAATACTCAGAGCGCAATATACGACCCCGAAGGTGGTCGCACCAACAACTTACCTCTTGTATTATTAATTCGAAATAATATCATTTTCAATACATTGTCCACCTAAAAGAATCAAACTAAATAATTCACTCATAACCCAAGCTATAGCTACGATTACGGAGATCATATTTAGTCTTCACACATATGTCATATCTTTAAGTCCTAAGTTTCATAAACAATATGCTGATTTTAGATATTACCATAATATTTACCTAAACACAAAATATTTTCTTTCCAAAATATAATAATTATGTTAATTTTACGCTTTCAAATTTGTAAAGACTAAAAACACATAATTATGAGTGAAAAACTATTTAAAAGACTTGATTACGGTTTCGGTTGGCTGGCCTTTGCTGTTGCAGCAGTTGTGTATTTACTTACACTTGAGCCTACTGTAAGCTTTTGGGACTGCGGGGAATTTATATCTTCCTCATACAAACTTGAAGTTGGACATCCTCCTGGAGCGCCATTTTTTATGATTATTGCACGCTTTTTTGCAATGTTTGCGTCAGGACCCGAGCAGGTTGCACTAATGGTTAATGCCTTTTCTGGTATTGTGAGTGCTTTTACAATCATGTTTTTGTACTGGTCTATTGCTTATTTTGCTAAGAGAATGATTGCTCCAGACGGAAATTACAATCTGGGAAAAACTATTGCTATCATCGGCGCAAGTTTGGTTGGTGCAATGGCATATACTTTCTCCGACACTTTCTGGTTCTCGGCTGTTGAAGGTGAAGTTTACGCTTTCTCCTCTTTCTTTACTGCAATTGTTTTTTGGGCAATGCTAAAATGGAGCGACAGCACAGATGTAAAATATGAGTCAAGATGGATTTTACTAATTTGTTTGCTAGTTGGTATGTCTATTGGTGTTCACTTACTAAACTTACTTACAATTCCAGCAATTGCTTTTATTTATTATTACAAGAAATTCAAACCAAACATTTGGGGTTTTCTTATTACCACTGGCGTTTCGCTATTTATTGTAGCCATGATAATGTGGGGAATAATACCAGGAGTTGCTATTGTTGCATCTAAACTTGAACTTCTTACTGTTAATGGACTTGGAATGCCATATAACTCAGGCTTACTTATTTGGGCAATTTTATGCTTTGGATTTTTAGGATTAAGCATTTATTTTACTCATTATTCAAATAATAAGATTTTCAATATTGTTATTCCTTCAGTAGCTTTGGTTCTTATCGGAGCACCATTTATGTCAGGAAGTATTTTCCTTAACATTTTGTTGCTCGCTGGTTTTGTTTTCGGAATTTATCTAATTGGTAAAAAACAAAAGCAAATTCTCAATCTAATCATGATTTCATTTACATTGATTATGATTGGTTATTCTAGCTATGCTCTGATTGTTATCCGTTCAAATGCGAATCCTCCTATGGATCAAAACAATCCAGATGATGTATTTAATTTGCTTTACTATTTAAATCGTGAGCAATACGGTGACAGACCATTGATGTACGGAGAATACTTTGATGCCAAAGCAGAAAGTTATGACAAGACTACTCCAGTCTATGTAAAACGCAATGGAAAATACGAAATTGCTAGTTATAAGCCTGAAACTGTTTATGCAAGCGAAGATTGTACTATTTTCCCGAGAATGTACAGTCCTTCTCCCGAACATATTGATGTTTATAAAGATTACGGAGGATTTACTGCTAGCCAGACAAAACCAAAATTTTCGAATAATATCAAATTCTTCGTTAACTATCAGCTAAATTGGATGTATTGGCGATACTTTATGTGGAATTTCTCTGGTCGTCAGAACGATATTCAAGGATCAGGAAGTGTTATTCACGGAAACTGGCTTTCTGGGATAAAAGCACTTGACAACAGCAGACTTGGTGATCAATCAAAAATGCCTGACTATTTAAAAGCCAATAAAGCAAACAATAATTATTATATGCTTCCATTGCTTTTAGGTTTAATTGGATTAGGTTATCAATTGTTTAAAAACATCAAAGATTGGTGGATTGTGAGTTTATTATTTATGCTCACTGGACTTGCAATTGTAGTATATCTAAATCAGACACCAAATCAGCCTCGTGAACGTGACTATGCTTATGCCGGATCGTTCTATGCCTTTGCAATCTGGATTGGTCTCAGTGTTATCGGCATTTACGATTTACTAAAACGATTCTCTCCAGCAATAATTGCAGGTTCTGTTGCAACTTTGATTTGTGCTCCAGTTCCATATATTATGGCAAAAGAAAACTGGGACGACCACGACCGTAGCAACAGATATATTGCCAGAGACTTTGCATACAACTATCTAATGTCTTGTGCTCCGAATGCAATCCTGTTTACTTATGGTGATAATGATACTTTCCCAATTTGGTATGCTCAAGAAGTTGAAGGAATAAGACCTGACGTTAAAGTTTGCTGTCTGCCATATTTCGCTTCGGACTGGTATGTTGATCAAATGAAACATGCTAGCTATGATGCTGCTCCAATGCCACTAACACTTGAAAGAAGTAAATACGAACCATCAAGAAGAGATGTCCTGTATTATGTTCCTCACGAAAGAGGCGAAGAAGTTGGTTATATCTCAATTGACAGTCTCTTGAATTATATTGCCAACGATGAAGCAAGCTCATTTGATTACGAAGGCGACCTTACATTCTCTTACCACAGAAACAAACTTTATATGAAAGTTGACTCAGCAACTGTTGTAAATAATGGTACGGTTAAACTTCAGGACACTGCTTTAATTGAGAAAATAATTAAGTTCGACCTTGCAAGAAATTATATCGTTAAAAACGAGATGATGACCTTGGATTTACTTAGAACTAATAATTGGGATCGTCCAATTTATTTCACCTCAATTGGTAGTGCAAACACACTTGGATTAAACGACTATTTCCAGAACGAAGGTTTTGCTTTCCGTCTTGTACCTATTAAATCTGATGCAAGAGGCAGAATAGACAAGGATATAATGTATGACAATCTGATGAATAAATTCAAATGGGGAAATATGAATGACCCAAGCATTATTATTGACCATACAATTAATCGTACTACTCGCATTGTTAAAATTCGTGATAATTTCAGAGATCTATCAATTTTATTTGCTGCAGAAGGTGATACCGTTAAAGCAAAAGCTTTAATTGCCAAATGTGATGAGATTATGCCAATTTCAATATTCACTCCTAGCCTATTCGACGTTGAGTATGCAAATGCATATTACGCAGTGGGAGAATTTGAGAAAGGCGACCAGTTCCTTCGCGAGATAATTAAAGTTGCAAATCAAGAACTAGAATTCTTCTACAGTCTTGATCA
>CAZOHR010000218.1:0-6640 GCA_964579045.1 uncultured Bacteroidales bacterium
TCATTATTTGAATTATTATCAAATTAAAAATTCGCATTTACTAATTGAATTTTTGTAATTGTTTCCTAATTGTGCTTGTAGTTGGTGAATTTAGTTGCCAAAATCTACTGCGAACTGCACGAAAAAGTGATTCGAATTAAATATTTACATTTAAATAGAAGCTTATATAAAATAAAAAAACTGCCCTGATAACAGAACAGTTCAGAAATAAAATATTTTATTAAAATCTAACGTTTATGACGACCTTCGTCAGATACAGTTAATTTTTTTCTGCCTTTTGCTCTTCTTGAAGCTAAGACCTTACGTCCTTCAGCAGTTGACATTCTTTCTCTGAATCCGTGTTTGTTCCTTCTTTTTCTGTTTGAAGGCTGAAATGTCCTTTTCATCTGTTATGTTTTTTTAATGTTATCAATTTGTAAAACGGACTGCAAAAATAGTATTTTTATTTTTTATCCCAAAATTTTATTTGACTTTTTTTTGAGAACTGGCAAATAAATAATTTTTTTAGTCTCAAAGTGTTCGTAATCAAAGGATTCGGATATATTCCAGACATGAATATTGCTAAATCCTGATATCTCATTTTCAAAATCACCGCCTTTTAAATACAGAATTCCTTGTTTACAATGCTCGGTTTCTGCTTTGATGATGTTTTTTACAAGAAGGTAGAAATCTGGAAATGCAGTTACAGCTCTACTTACTACAAAATCGTATTTGCAGTTTAATTGTTCTGCCCTTGAATTTATTGCAGTAACATTGTGCAAATTTAGTCTTTCGGCGATGTCTTTTACAACTAAAATCTTCTTTCCTATACTGTCAACTAAATCAAAATTGTTTTCGGGATGCAAAATTGCCAGTGGTATCCCCGGAAATCCACCTCCAGTTCCTATGTCGGCAATGTTTACGCCAGACGGAAAGTTAAAGAACTTTGAAATAGACAGTGAATGTAAAATGTGATTCACAAAAAGATTTTCTATATCCTTTCTGCTTACACAATTTACTTTATTGTTCCATTCTGGGAATATCTCAGCCAATTGAGCAAATTGCTGAAGTTGATTTTCCTTTAATTGAGGAAAGTATTTTAAAAGAATGTCGTTCATTTTGATTAATACTTCTCACTTTTACCATGAAGTAGCGGAGCCAATAATTCTCTTGCTCTGAAAAGCTGTGCCTTTACCGTTCCAAGTGGCAATTGCATTACATCTGCAATTTCTTCGTAAGACAATTCTTGGTAATATCTTAAATCAATTAGCCTTGCATAACGCGGCTTTAGAGTGTGAATCATATTCCTAAGTTCGACAGCTTTTTGTTCCTTTATAACAAGATCTTCGGGACTTAGATTTGAAGATGTAAAATTAACATTATCAGGGTCATGAAAATCTACACCTGAATCGTATGATTGAGGGCGAATCTTTCTCTTGCGAACAAAATCAATACAGTTATTCATTGCTATTCTGAATAACCATGTGCTAAATGCATAAACAGGAGTGTATTGAGATAGATTGTTGAATGCTTTACCAAAGGTTTCCATCATAAGGTCTTCGGCATCGTTTTCATTTCCGATTTTCTTTAACAGCAAAAAGTAAATAGAATCTTGATATCTGTCAAGTAGCTCGGCATAAGCTTTCTCGTCACCCTTGAGTGCAAGCTCGATTATTTCCAAATCTTTCTTTGCTTTTACCGAAAATCCACTACGCTCTACCATTGTTTATTGCTGTGTATCAATAATTTATAAATTACTAAAAAACTGTAGAAAAACGGTGCAAAGATATCAAATAAAATAACATAAAAAACAGACAGATTGGTTTTTAGAGTTTTATTCATTTTTGTTTGCAGATGAAACTCGACTAAAAACCTAAACAGAACTAAGATTATTCCAATAAGTAGAAATCCATTCAAACTTAATAGTGTCAAACTTGTAAAAAAGAATGCTCTGGAAATTATTTCAGCCCCAGAAATAAATTTTGACTTTAGATTATATTTTGTAGATGTGCTAATATGTCGTGATTTTTGATTTAGAAAATCTCTGAATGTTTGTTTTGCTTCTGAATAGGTGAATGCTTCTGGATTTAAACATATTGCAGTGTTTTCTTTTGTAGATGCAGATATTACAAACAGATCATCGTCTCCCGAAGCAATTTCGGCATGAGAAGAAAACTCTCCTGCTTTTTGCCATAATGTTTTAGTATATGCTAAATTTCTTCCAACTCCCATGTATGCTTGACCCACTATAGCTGAACCAAAATAATGAAAGGCGATAATTGCAGTGTCGTATCTTACAAACGAATTTAGTAATTTCTTAGTAGAGTAATATCCTCCATAACCTAGAATGAGATGTTTTGTGTCTGAAAAATTTGAGGCTATTTCTCTTAGCCAGAATTTTGAAGCGGCTTGACAATCGGCATCGGTAAAAACTAGGTTTTCATGAGAACTAGCATTTATTCCAAGTGTAAGTGCTATTTTTTTTCCAGGTTTTGTCTCTATATCATTGATAATCCGTAGGTTTTTATAAGATCTCTGAAATTCCGTTAAGATATCTATTGAGTTATCAGTTGGGTGATCGCAAATTACAATAACTTCAAATTCAGAGTATTCTTGATTTAGGATAGATCGTAAATTCTTTTGTAAGTTTTCGGATTCATCTTTAGCTGCTATGATAATTGAAATAGGAGGGAAGCAGGTTGTACACTTTTGATTGACTGTAGATTTAAAACTATAAACTTTCGGGAATAGGTATAAATAATAGTAAAGCTGAATAATCACTGATGCAGCCAAGACTGCAAACAAAATTATATTTGTGAAAGAAATTTCAGTAATCATATTTAACTTTAAGATAACTCAATTTTATAACTTAGTTTACTGATGAAATACAGCCTTTTTGAACTTCAATCTCGCTCACAAATTAAACCGTTTAACACTTTTTCTTTGCTTCTTCCCAAATCTCGTTCATTTCGTCGAGGCTCATATTTTTTAGATCGAGACCTTGAGTTATTGTTTTGTTTTCGAGATAATTAAAACGTTTAATAAATTTCCGATTTGTTTTTTCAAGAGCATTCTCTGGATTAAGTCCGTAAAGTCTACCAGCATTTATAACCGAAAAAATAAAATCACCAAATTCTGCTTCCATCTTATCTTGATTTCCAGCATTCATTTCTACTTTTAACTCAGCATACTCTTCCATTACCTTATCCCAAACCTGTTCTTTTTCATCCCAATCGAATCCAACACCTCGAGCTTTGTCTTGAATTCTGTGTGCTTTTATCATAGCAGGCATTGCCTCTGGTATTCCTCCAAGCACGGTTTTTTTCTTTCCTTCCTTCAATTTTAATCTTTCCCAATTTTCTTCAACATCTTTTGCTGAATTAACTTTTATATCGCCAAAAATATGTGGATGACGGAATATAAGTTTCTCATTAATTCCTTTCATCACATCGTAAATGTCGAAAGCTCCCTTTTCTTCACCAATTTTTGCATAAAAGACTATATGTAGTAATATGTCGCCAAGTTCTTTTTTTATTTCATCGTCATCTGATTTTATGACAGCATCGGCTAATTCATAAACTTCTTCGAGAGTAAGTGTTCTTAGGCTGTCATTTGTTTGAGTGCTATCCCATGGGCATTCCAGCCTTAACCTGTCCATTATGTTCAGTAATCTTTTAAACTCTTCCAATCTCTTATCCATAACTTTTATCTTTTCAATATTCAATGCGTCAAAATTAGAAATAAACTCTGATTTCTAAGTTACAAAAATTTTAATCTTATTTTGAGAGTCATTAAATTGGTTTAAAACAAAAAATGCACTGTACAATTACAGCGCATTTTTATTATGTAGTTTGTGTTTAATATTAAACTAGTCCAGTAAATCCCATAAATGCTAGGGCAAGGATACCTGCAACAATTAGAGAGATTGGAACACCACGCATTCCTTTTGGGATATTTACCAAATCCATTTGTTCTCTAATACCTGCCAAAATAACCATTGCAAGTCCAAAACCTGTAGATATTGCTGCTCCGAAAACAACACCTTCTAAAAGATTATAATCTTTCTGAATTACCAATAAAGCAACACCAAGAACAGCACAGTTTGTAGTAATTAGTGGAAGATAAATTCCTAATGCTTGATATAGTGGCTGACTTATTTTTTTGAGTATGATCTCAACCATTTGAACAAGTGCAGCAATTACCAGAATAAAGGAAATGGTTTGTAAATAAGTGATCTCTAATGGTTTTAGCACATAAATCTGTAATAGATATGTAACCATTGTCGCGAGTACAATTACAAAGATTACAGCTCCAGCCATACCCAATGCAGTACCTACCTTATTTGAAACGCCTAAAAATGGGCAAATACCAAGGAATTGAACCAAGATAACGTTATTAACGAGGATTGCCGATATAATTATTAAAATATATTCCATAATCTCTTATTTTATTATTTTTTAATTTTGTTAACTAATGCTATCAGATATCCTAAGGCTATAAAAGCGCCTGGAGCTAAAACAAATACAAGAGCTCCTTGATTCATAAGTTTCATTCCAAAGATTGCTCCTGAACCTAATATTTCTCTTATGCCACCTAGAACACCTAATGCCATAGCAAATCCTAATCCCATACCAACACCATCCACCAATGAGGATAAAACAGTATTTTTATTTGCAAATGCTTCAGCGCGTCCCAAAACGATACAGTTAACAACAATAAGTGGAATAAATATCCCTAGTGTTGCATAAACAGCTGGAACATAAGCTTGCATTGAAAGGTCAACTATTGTTACAAATGATGCAATTACAACAACATATGCTGGAATACGTACTTTGTCTGGAATCATTTTTGACACCAAAGAAATAACGACGTTTGAGCCAACTAGAACAAAAGTAGTTGCCAGACCCATTGCTAGACCATTCATTGCTGAGGAAGTTGTAGCTAAAGTAGGGCATGTTCCCAATACTAGAACTAAAATAGGGTTTTCTCTTATGAACCCTTTAGTAAAGTTTTTCCATTGATTCATTATTCGTTTCCTCCTTTATTCTGATCGGCAGCAGGTGCTGATTCAGTATTAAGTTTATAATATGCCTGATATGCGTCAAATGCTCTTTGAAGTGCGTCACAGTAAGCTCTTGATGAAATTGTAGCAGCAGTTATTGCATCCACATCACCACCATCTTTCTTAACAATTAATTTGAAGACAGATGGATTTTTCCCCTTAAACTGTTCATTCCAAGTAGATTTGCTTTTAGATGTTTTATCACCTAATCCAGGAGTTTCCTTATGTTCTAGTACATTATTATCTATAATAACACCTAATGTGTCAAATCCTACCATCACTGTAAATCGTCCAGAGAAACCTTTGTCGGTATAGGTCTTAACTGCTGTTCCGATTCTTACATCATTTACTAGAACTTCGTAAAAGTATAGAGAGTCTTTTCCTTCAGTTGGCATAATACTAAATTCTTTCACTGTTCCTTTATCGGCACCTGGGATAACAAGGTTTATACTCATTTTTAGATTTTCTTTTTTTACCTGTTCAATTGGATCTTTTGTAAAATTATATACAAAACCAAGTAAAATTGCAGGTACCGCTGTAATCACAAACAGCGTCAATGTCATATTAATAAAAGTGTCTTTTTTAGCCATGACTATGCTTTTTTAATTTTTTCACCAAAACTTTTAGTTTTAAATCCCTTATTGATAAGTGGAACAAATGCATTCATAATAAGAATTGCAAATGATACCCCTTCTGGATATGCACCCCAGACTCTTATCAATATTGTGATTATACCAATGCAAACACCATATAGCAGCATTCCCTTCTTCGACATTGGGGATGTTACCATATCTGTTGCCATAAATATTGCTCCAAGCATCATTCCTCCAGTTAATAGATGGAAAGCAGGATCAGCATATTTGGTAGGGTCAATGCCATAGAGGATTCCAGTAAAAATTGCTACTGTACCTAACACTGAAACTGGAATATGCCATGTGATAATCTTGCGGAACAACATATAAATTCCACCAATTATTAAAGCTAATGCAGATATTTCGCCCAATGAACCACCAATATTTCCGATAAATGCATCGGTATAGAAATGAGGCATAGTATCCATTATTGCAGAAAAGCTTTCGCCATTTTTGATACCTTCTTTAACTATCGCCAGAGGTGTTGCACCTGTTACGGCATCTGTCATAGCGAAGTTTAATACATTTACTTTAGGCCAAGCTGTCATTTCTACTGGGAAAGAGATAAGTAGGAATACACGACCAACAAGAGCTGGGTTAAAAGGATTATTTCCCAAACCGCCGAAGGTCATTTTTGCAATACCCACAGAAACGAGTGCACCAATTACTACAATCCACCATGGTAGGTTTGATGGAAGGTTAAATGCTAATAACATACCTGTTACTACTGCTGAGCCGTCAACTACAGTAAGTTTACCTTTCAGGAAAATTTTCTGTATCGCCCATTCAAAAAACACACATGCTGCAATTGCAATAAGATTTACACGAATAGCATCGAAACCGAAATAGTAAATAGATACTAATAGGGCTGGGATCATTGCAATAACAACTCCATACATGATTTTCTTTACAGAATCTTTTCCGTAATCATGTGGAGACATCGATACTGTTAATTTGTTTATAGCCA
>CAZOHR010000219.1:0-303 GCA_964579045.1 uncultured Bacteroidales bacterium
CTAAATACTCATATTCATCAAAAGTACGGTCCGATTTCCATATCTCAATTAATGAATTATTTGGAACGTCAATATACCATATTCTATCTGGAGAACCCGTTCTACATGTGCTAATATCATCAGTATAAGCACATGTGGTTCCAGTAAATGGACTTGTTAGTGTAGCCAGATTTTGAGCATTTGAACAATTTTCGCCCGGTAGTGGGCCAGCAGGAACTGTCACAGTAATACTATACGCCCCAATATTTGCAGAATAACCTTCAAGTAATATTCCTCTTTTGTGAACTAATCCATGTTGTTTAT
>CAZOHR010000219.1:313-6625 GCA_964579045.1 uncultured Bacteroidales bacterium
AGAAAGGGTTGACATAGGTGAACAACCATCATCATTGTAAGTGAGATTTCCAGCAGTGCAACTTGTAGTAGATAAATACAAATATGTATCCATTGACATACCAATGCATGTTGCAAAAGTATAAGAGCCAGTAACACCAGCTACAAATTGATATTCAACATCATTGTATGCCCTAGTACTACAAGAATTAGACGAAGCAGTACCTGACCAAGTTGTGCTGGTAGAAAGTGTACCAACATTAACTAAATTTGCATTGGCATTTATTGAAACACTAAACAGGATTACCATCGCCACACTCATCACAAAGTTTTTATTTAATCTCAAAGCTGCATTGTAAAAAATTCTCATAATCATTATTGTTAAAACATTTTAAAATTACAAATCAATAAACTGTGAGGAATACAAAACTTTATATCCTGCACTAGTATAATATAGTAAATCTCCAATTCTGCTATTATGTCCGTTTTGACCAAATTTATTTGAATCATAAATAATTATTGGGGATATATTTGATGCTGACACTAGCTTGAACGGAGATTTTAAGATTAAAAAACTGTCGTGAAAAGTTGAAGAATAACAGAAAAAACAATTCATTCTCCTCTTTGCCAACAAAACCAAATGCTTAGTTTCTTCAACTAAGTCACTTGAAATTTGAGTGCTGATATTTGGAAATATATTTACTGTATATCGAAAAACTCTGTTCACTCTTAAAAAAATTATATTTTTGAACTTATAAAAATAACTTTTATTATTTATTTTTAATAATTCAAATTTTGCCCAAATTACTGATTATTTTAATGTTAAAATAAGATATAACCCCATTTTATAAACAAATTCATTTTATTAACGCCCAAATTATACCAACGACTAATGAATACACGATAGTGGAGTTATAATGCCGATATAAATAATGCAATTTTAAATTTTCCTATAAATAATTATTTCGTTTGTTTAAAAAGGGTAGGGGGATTAGGATTAAGCTTTCAAGTTCACAAACTTTGCATTTTTGCACCTGTTTTTTAGCATCAAATTCTCATATTAACATTTTCTTAGGAATTGATTTTTTCTAGGTTGATATTAAATTGTATATTTGCTGAAACTTATTAATAGTGATTTTTTTCAGACTCATCGGTGATAGCATTAAATTTGCTTTTTCTTCTCTTATCACAAATAAATTGAGGACTTTCTTGTCGTTGCTAGGTATTACAATTGGGATATTTAGCATTATATCTGTTATGACTACAATAGACTCGCTCGAAAGATCAATTCGTGATAATGTTAGCTCACTCGGCAATAATACTATTTACATTCAAAAGTGGCCTTGGACTTTTGGAAAGGATTATCCATGGTGGAAATATATCAATAGACCTTTACCAACACTCGAAGAGGCCGAGCAGATAAAGGATAAATCTTTGTATGCTGATCAAGTAGCATTTGTGGCTTCTACTTTTAAAACAGTTGAATTTGAAGACAAATCGGTTGAAAATTGTGGAATTTTGATGGCGACCTTTGAGTACGACCAAATACGTGAGTTTAATATCGAAAAGGGAAGGTATTTTTCTCAAATGGAATCTAATAATGGAAGAAATGTTGCAGTTATCGGACCAACACTAGCAGAATTGCTATTTGGGCAAGCAGATCCTTTGGGGGAAGAAATAAAAATGGGAGGACGCAAACTTACAGTTATTGGAATCTTTAAGAAAGAAGGAGAGGACATGTTTAATAATAGTATGGATGAGATGGTTCTTATTCCTGTGCAATTTGGAAAAACTATGTTTGACATAAAAAGCGACGCTTTGGATCCTTTTATTACAGTTTCAGCAAAGGAAAATGTAAATACCGAGCAGTTGATTGACGAACTCACAATGATTATGAGAACAATCCGAAGATTGAAACCTGTTGAGGAAGACGATTTTGCTTTAAATCAGGCAAGTATGATTTCCAAAGGTCTCGACAGTATCTTCGCAATCATTGATATTGCTGGAATTATCATCGGTGGATTTGCAATTCTTGTTGGGGGATTTGGTATCGCGAATATTATGTTTGTTTCGGTAAAAGAAAGAACCAAAGAAATAGGAATTCAAAAAGCAATTGGTGCCAAATCATACCTTATATTAATTCAATTTCTCACCGAAGCTTCTGTTTTGAGCCTTGTTGGAGGAATTATAGGACTTATTCTGGTCTGGCTGCTTACAATTGTGGCGAGAAATTTAACGCCGCTTTCATTTGCTCTAAGTCTTGGTAATGTAATTACTGGGACTCTAATTTCTATCGTTATTGGAATCGTATCAGGTTATGCCCCAGCACGACAAGCGGCTAAAATGGATCCTGTTATTGCCATGAATCATGTTTAAAGAATTTGCATTATTTTTAAATTCTAATTTTTCGACATAATTTTATTGATTATGGGTCATTCAGCTAAAAGCAGTACAACAGAAAAGGATGTAGTAATTGGTCATAATGTTCGTTGTACTGCTTGTGGATGTGCAATGGAATATGATCCTGGAAAACCTGTAATTACCTGTAAAAGTTGCAATTGTAATTATTCATTTATCGAAAATGCAGAAGATTTAAATTTTACAGAATTTGAAGTCAGCAAATTTAATAGGCTTTCTAAAGAATGGTTTGATTTTAACGAACATATAAACAATGACTTTATTTTTCCAACTTATAATGGTGAATGTTTATCCTGTGGTGAAAAAATAGAAATACAAAAGTTCATTACTGGTAAATGTGAGTCTTGTGGTAATCAATTTTATCTGCCATTTGAGAATATTGAAACAAAAATAGAACCTTTGGCAATTTTTCCGTTTCAGACAACTCGTAAAGATGTACTAAGAAGTTTTAGGTGGTGGTACAGATTTAACTTACATAGAGTGCTGTTCTTTATGCGACTAAAATTTGATTCTGAAGAAAAAGTGACATCCTACTATTATCCAGTTTGGCTTTATAATGTAAAGGCTCATGTTAAATATGCTGGCAGAATGACTCCTACACCAGTGAGCGAATCACAAAATACAAGTGGCGAATTTGATACTGAAATTAAAAGATTGCCAGTTCACGCTTTTTTAAGTGCCGATGGAAAAATAGGAACATACTGTACACGAGATCTTGATTGGGATTTGTCAGAACCAAAAATTTTCAATCCATCATTGATTACAGGAGTAAAAACAAAGCCGTTTTTTTTCAATGCAGAAAATATAGCTCCACGAGCAGCTAAGGTTATTAAACAGCGCGCTCTTGAGTTAACTAAAACTGAGATTGGAGGAGCACATCAAGAAGTAGAAAAATTTTCGATTAAATTTAATGAAATCTCATTAACTCCAGTGTTAATACCTGTTTGGCTGGCTTTATCTTCTTATCATGGAAAACCTGTTTGGTTCTGCATGAACGGAATGAGTGGTAAGTTTATAGCTAGAAGTCCAGCTCCTGAGAAAAATCAGATATGGGTATTGGGAGTTTTTCTTACACTATTATTTACTTTTTTAGCAGGATATTTACAATACAATGGTAAAATCATTAATGTTGGCACTGTTGCTATAGCTGCTGTTTTTGCAATATTCTCAATTTCTTCTTTAATGGCTGGTCTCAAGAAGGTATTTTCAATGAAAATGTCTTTATGGATGGCTCTTGGAGTTGACCTGTTTTATTTGATTATTTCAATAAGCCATTTTAAGACTATGTTTTGGTATCATCTTGCAATGTCTGGTTTTATAGGCTTTGTAACTTTGTTATGGAGGCTGAGTTCTTCGGATACTGTTGATGAATCGGAATATGAAGATTCTGATATCGAAAGTATTGATTGAGAAGAATTAGGAGGTATTAAGGCACAATAAATTCCATAAATTCTTGGATTATCAGTTCATGGTCAAAAGCAAGTTTTGGCAAATTATTCAATTCAAACCATTTATGCTCTTTTGCATCATCACCAGCTTTGGCAAGTTCGGGTTTGTCGCAGAATCCATAGAATACAATTACAATGTTTCTATCCCGTGGGTCGCGTCCAGGATTCCCGAATGCTTTGAATTGTTTGAAAACTATTCCAGTAAGCGATGTCTCTTCTGCGGTTTCTCTAGTCACTGATTGCTCGAGAGTTTCTTGCATCTCGATAAAACCACCCGGCAATGCCCAGCAATTTTTATATGGTTCATTACCACGTTTAATTAGTAGAATCTGTGATTTTGTTTCGCTGTCAATAATTATTGCATCTACAGTTACTAGAGCCCTTGGATAATCATAAGTATATGTCATATTATGCATAGTAATTTTATAATAATTTTAAAAATATTGTTTGCTTATAGAAGATAACCTTATAAACAATAATCATCAGTTTTATTTATCAAATTCATAATCAGGATGAAAGATATATTGAGTTGATTTTTCAGTCATTACTATGTCGATTATTTCCATTAGCATCAGGTTGATTAATAATTTGTCAGCATCTGCACTTTTTATTCCAGTTGTTCGCATAAGCTGAGATTTTGTAATACTACCATTTTCTGTTATTTCATTAAATAGAGCTTCAACAACATCATCAATAATCAGTTTTACTCCTGAATATGATTTTTTGTTTCTTCTCCATACCTCAACAAGTGTTTTGGGAGCGATAAGATTTTGATCTGCAACACGAACATAAACTTTATAAACGCCATCATTGTCGGGCGCGGAGTGAGGAATGTTTTCGCTTTTGGGTACAATAATCTCCAAAATTGCTTTTCCATCCAAAACATAGCTTCTGTGTTCAAATTCCACTTTGGGCCGACAATGTATAAGAGCGGCTGTTTCAATCATGTAATATTCTTCCTCTGAACGCACCCCGGCAATGCTTCCATTATCTCTAACACCTATTAATAATGAACCGCCAAAAGTGTTGGCAAAGGCTACAAGTGAACGTGCGATCTTTTTTGTGTCGGAAATACTATGTTTAAAGTCAAGATGAAGGCCTTCTCCACCTTGAATTCTACTCCTTAATTTACTTTGTTCTAAAGACACTTTTATTGATTTTGATATACCTCTTGCTTTTCGCAGTAAGATTTACTAATGATTTCTCCATTATCAGGATTCAGACAAATTAATCTGCCATAACCCTTGCGTAGTCGAGTGTATATACACCCATTATCAATCGAAATTATAGAGCTTTTTTCTGCAACAAATTTTCTTATAAGTTTTATGTCTGTTGAAATATGTCCATGAATCAATTGCTTTCCATTTAATTTATTTATGCTGCCACGCTGAAAACGAGAAAATAACATAAACTCTTTGTCTTCAAAAATGAGATCATTGCTTAAATCTAAAGCAGCATGTACTAAAATAAAATTGTCAAGTTCAACATAATATGGTAATTTAGTCAAAAATTTTAGGTATTTTGGTTTTATTTCTCCTTTTAAATTGAGCAAGTCTTCGGCTTTTTGATTTCTTAAAAATTCATGAATCATTTCTGGTTCACCATTTAATGCATTTAGTAACATCTGCTCATGATTGCCTCTAAGCGCAGTAATTTTAAAACCAAATTTCTTAAGTTTTATGATATAATCTAAAACACCTGAGCTGTTCATGCCGCGGTCAATCATGTCACCAAGAATGTAAAGCTCATCATTTAAAGAAAAGTCAACTTTCTTCAACAGTTTCACAAATGTTCTTTTACATCCGTGTATGTCACCGATAATAAGTCTTCTTCTATTTGCAGTCTCTTCCACTATTGGCGTTTCAAAATTATTCTGCAAAATAAATCAAATACTGTTATAAATACAAAAAAAAACTGCCGCATGTTTTTACGGCAGTTCATTTTTATTTTTATTTAGATTATTCGAATTTAGCAAATGCTTTTTTGATAAGTCCAATAGCTTCACGAAGCTGAGCTTCGGTGATTACTAGAGGAGGAGCAAATCTGATAATGTTACCATGAGTTGGTTTAGCCAAAACGCCGCACTCTTTCATTTCAACACAAACATCCCAAGCAGTTTTGCCAGGTTGGTTGCGAATAACAACTGCATTTAGTAAACCTTTTCCTCTTACTAATTCAATCATTGGCGACTTTAGAGCACCCATTTCATCACGGAAGATTTTTCCAAGATATTCAGCTTTTTCGGCAAGTTTTTCTTCTTTTACAACTTCCAATGCGGCCATAGCAACTTTACCTGCAAGTGGGAAACCACCAAAAGTAGATCCATGTTCGCCTGGCTTAATTGTAAGCATAACTTCGTCGTCAGCTAAAACACAAGAAACTGGAATAACACCACCTGAAAGGGCTTTGCCTAAAATTACTATGTCTGGGCGCACGCCTTCATGATCGCAAGCTAACAATTTACCTGT
>CAZOHR010000220.1:0-4749 GCA_964579045.1 uncultured Bacteroidales bacterium
CATTCGGTGGTTGTAACCGAAGAGTTTATAGGTATAGGATTAGATAAATACTTGGGTGCAAAATGCGAACTGTATAATATGCTCGAAATCCCGGACTATTCTAGAATTGAAATGGCAAAAGACATGATTGCTGTTGATGTGTTAAGAGCATGGGCTGAAATAGAGTATCCATATGAACCTCAAACAGAAAATCTTCTTGAGCATATGATTTACAATGGAAGAACATTATATTTTTTGGATGCTATGTTTCCTGATTTTACAGAATCTAGAAAAAATAAATATACAGATTCCCAACTCGAGTTTTGTAAAGCTCACGAGCGCGACATGTGGACTTATATGGTTGAAAACAAATTGTTTTTTGAGACAGATTTGTTGACTATTCGCAAAATGACAGAAAGTGCACCATTTACAGCTCAATTTGGCCCTGATAGTCCTCCAAGAATTGCAAATTGGATAGGATTGCAGATTGTGAGAGCTTATATGGAAAATAATAAGGTCACTGTTCCAGAGTTAATGGCTGAAAAAGATTATCAGAAAATTCTGAATTTGTCGGAGTATGATCCTGATTTTGAGTAATACTTAGCCTAAGAGTTTTATAATCCAATTACTATAGTCAGCTAATCCAAAACTAATTTCTTTTTTCTTTGTATTTTAATGCTAAATGTGCTAGCAAATTACTGAATGTTTGCATCGCTTGCATGGTTTCCTCAGATACGTTTTGCTTTTTTACTCGTAGAAGCAACAAGCTATATAGTGCGTCTATGCATACTTTTGTTTCGCGCGAGTTTTTATTTCCTGAAAGTAAACGAAATTCTTCAATATGTGGTTTTGCCCAGCGATAGAGTTCTGCATGCTTGTACTCGTCAGGATTCTTTAGCAATTCATTATGAATTATATCGAGATCATTAATAAGTTGTGTAACGAATGATAAATCTCCTTCTGACATAATCTTTTCATCTTTCATTTTATTAATCAAATCCTGATACCAGTCACGTATTTTAATTTTAATTTTCTCACTTACAGTAAACTGATTCACAATTAGTCTGTCGATAGTTTCAATGTTAAAATCAGAAGCTCTGATTATATCCTGTATTTGGCGTAAATAGATTATATATTCAACTATATTATCTCTTCGTTTTTCCTCTGCAATTATCATATGTCTTCGTCTTTAAATTTGTCAATTAATCTTCGGTTTTTCTTTGTAGGTCTCCCATCGCCTTTATCATGACTTACAAAAGTGTTTGAAATTGTTTTTAGCTTTAGTAGTTCTTCTGCTGTGGTTGTTTCGATAACAAAGTCTTTAACCAAGGGCGCAGACACCCTTCGTTCCGTAATATCAATAACTTGATAGGATCTAATAATGGGCGATGCTTTTATTTGAATCAAGTCATCTTTTTTTACCATATACGATGGTTTTACAATGTTGTTATTTGCTAAAACATGGCCTGCTCTGCACTTATCTGTAGCGAGACTACGGGTTTTATAAACCCTTATGCACCACAGATATTTATCTATTCTCAAAGTCTTATTCATAGTTTATAACATGTTAATAGCAAAACCAAATAAAAATTTTTTAGATTAAAGATAATTATTATTTTTAGGCAAAAATAATATTAACCAATTAGATTACCGTAAATGAAAAGATTATTTATTCTTACTATTGCTGTAATGCTTGCAACATCGGGAAGTTTGCTTGCACAAAAGAAGTTTCTGGATGGAAATACTTATAGTACAGACCCAATAAATCCGACGGCTTTTAACGAAAAACTGTTTCAGGAAGTGATGATTTATAAAGTTAACTTATATTTAGATTCATTAGGTCTAGAAGGTTATGAAGCTCATGACTTTTTTATCAAGCCAGCTAGAGAGCATGCGCTAATAATGTCGGAGGAAGAAGATGCTTCAATTGAGGGAAAAGGTGCTTTTGCTACTGTAAGAGACAGGTTGATTGCTGCTGGAGGCACAGGTATTGGTACCGAGGTGGTAGCAAGGATTACCATAAAAGTTGCCAATGAGTACATTTCATATGAGTCGCTTGCTGATCAGGTTCTTGAAAGATGGAAAGCTGGTAAGTTTTCGAAAGAGATACTGTCTCAGAAGTTTTTCTTTGCTGGTGTTTGTGGCAAAATTGATGCTGATGGAAAAAAGGTTTTCGTTTCTATGTATATGGGAAATTATGCATCTTTAACTCCAACAAGCTATTCAGTTGAGGAGTTAATTGTTCCGCCCACAACAAAGAAATACGGTCTAAAGCCATACAATGAAAAGGTTTGTAAGAAATCTACTCGCAAAATGCCGACTCAAGTCGATTTACAGGACGGACTTTCTATTAATGATAATGGCGAAATAGTGTTCAAATATAACGATTTGAAAAAATTCAAAAAGTTTATTAAAGCTAGCAAAGATGGTATTGCAGTGGATATCGTGCAGAAAAATCAGTTCGAAAAATGCAAAACTGAAAATATTGCCGATTATTCTTTTGTTAACCTTGGCTACATGACAAAACGTGTTTGGGCAAAAAAGATTTACAAAAATAATATTGCTCCGGGCGAAGGAAAGAAGAATAAGGTTACTAAACTCGAGGTTGTTTTGGGCGAATTACCATTAGAGTTTAAACCAGAAGATGTTGAGTTGAATTTAATGATTATTAAAGAAAAATCTGTTTGTGCAAATATTCCACAAACTTGGGTAGATGGTAAAATTTATGACTTTGTACCTAAAGTTGGAATGCTTCCTGATACTTTGTTACCTGCTGGAGTTCCAGAATACACTCCAAAAGAAACTTCTACAGAGTTAAAATTCCGAATTCCTTTTGAACAAGGCAAGTATGATTATAAAGCTGAGGATATGGTTCCAGTTCTTGCCGCTCTAAATGAACCTGATTTTATTATTAATCAAATCTTTATCTCTGCATTTTCATCACTTGAAGGTACACAAAGCGAAAATGCTGTTTTACAAAAGAACAGAGCACAAAGCATTGTTAAAGCTCTCGAGTTAAATCAAAATGCAAGTATCGTTGATTCTATCGTTACCGCGCCAAATCTGAAAGATTTACAGGCAGATGCAAAGGGAACTCCTTATGAGTCTGTTTGTACAATGGATCTAAATGCTGCTGTTTCTTATGTTAATTCTCATGCTTCGGAAATGGAGTTTTTACTTGCAAAACATCGTTATGCCGATGTCGTAATTTGGATTACTTACGATATTGATGGTGATAAGGAACAAAGATACGTTCTTGATCAGTTTAACAAAGCTGTTGAGGCAAATAAACTTGATTTGGCCTTATCGATTCAAAAATATATTCTTAAACGAGTTGTTGAAGGTAGATACAATCAAAATGCAGTTTCTGATATGAGAATTCCTCAGGGCAAGGATTATGTTGGGTTAAATATGAATAAAATATGGCTCACTCAGTTTGTATTTAAGGATGTTCTCGATGAAGATTACTTGTCTAAAGTTGATGATTTAAATAAACTTGACATTACTAATATCTACGTTGATTATAACGATATTCTTTGTGAAGTAGTAGTTACAGATTTAGAAAATACTGCTAAAACTGATGCTTTGCAGGTGCGAATTGACAGGTGTTATAATACTCCTATTAATGTCGAATTGGTTGATTTACTTAATATCGAATTGCAATATCAAATTATGGATATTTATAAGGATTCTCTCGGATACGATCATCCACTGGTTGTTAAGAGCTTAACAAAAATCAAAGAAATTATCAGATTTGATGAGTTGACTTGGCAAAATTCTTTGAAACTTGCAAGTATCTTTATAACTCACAACGATTATGGATATGCAATTAAACTTCTTGAACCATGGATTTATGATGAACATGTTCCATTCGTTTTATTATCAACATACGTAACAGTTTGTTCTAAGGTAGAATATAAAGTGCATTCAAATAATTTCTTCTACGCTATGGAAAGAGTGAAGAAACAGGATAAGGATTTCTTCTGCGCTTTGTTTAAAGGGGACAAACTTTCTGTTCAAACCTTTGTAAATACAAGAGTTAAAAAAATGTATTGCGATACTTGTAAAAAATAATTATAAGAGTTTTATTTAAAGGCTGCATATGATACTATTCAGTTGCAGCCTTTTTATTTATAATAATACCTTATTACAATTAATAATATGAAATTTGTATTAGTAGTAGTATTTATTTTGTCTTTTTTCCATCTTTCGGCACAGGATACTCTCATAGGGAGGGTAGATGGTTACCTTAGACGAGAAGTTATTGTTTGTCAGCAATTTGGTGATGAGAGCAAAGTGGTTGGAACGGTTAAGACTGATTTGAATGGTGGTTTTGGCTTTACTTTTAGCAATCAACCTGTTGGTTTGTATCGAGTTTATCTTGACTCGGAGGATTTTTTCGATCTTATTTACAACAACGAAAGTATCGAAATTAAAACTAAAGTCGAAAATCCGCAATACAATATGGTTGTACTAAAATCGGAGGAAAACTCTCAATTGTACTCTTACATTGTGCAGAATTATGTTTACGACTACAAGATTGATGTCTTACGTCAAATGACGGACATTTATCCTGATGGGAATTTTAGAGACAGAGTAGAAAAAGAACTGTATAAAGAAATTAAATTAAAAAACAATAATCTGGATAAGGTTATTAAACAAAACGAAGAAAGTTTTTGTGGAAAATATTTAGTTTATTTTAAAGAAATATCTGTTCCAAAAAAGTTAAACGAGTATGAAAGAATTGAGTTTCTAAAGGAAAACTATTTT
>CAZOHR010000220.1:4759-6575 GCA_964579045.1 uncultured Bacteroidales bacterium
ATTTTGAACACTATAGCATGAAAGATGTTGCTATGCTTAATTCGAATGCATACACTACTTTAGTTTTAAACTATTTTAAACTATTTAAAAGCAACAATCCTGAAATATATTATACAGCTGGAAAAGCTATACTTGAGAATGTTTTCTTTGAAGATCCAAAAATTGTTAGTTATGTTTTTGAGTATATTTTAAGTGGGTTTGAATCTTTAGGACTTGATGAGCCTGCAGCAAAACTGAGTTTGGAATACGGTAATGTATGCAGCGAAGGTGATGAAACATTGAAGATGAGGATTAAGAGTAATACTGAACTAAAAATTGGAAGCAAAGCGCCTGAGATTACTCGCACAACTATTTCTGGAAAGAACTTTAATCTTTCTGATATGAAATCGGAATATACTTTAATAATTTTTTGGGCAACTTGGTGTGAACATTGTCAGGTTACAATGCCGAGACTTGCTGCAGCCGAAAATATTTTTAAAGAGGCAGATATGAATATTGTGTCTGTGAGTATTGATTCGGAAGAAGCTGAGTTAGTAGATTTTTTAAATAATAATCCTATGCCATGGGAAACAATTTGTGATTTCAAAGGCTGGGATGGAAGTGTCGTAATTGACTATGCAATTTATGCAACACCTAGTATGTATGTTGTGGATAAAAATATGAACATCATAGCCAAACCTTTTAACGAAGAGAAACTGTACGAAGTGCTAGAAATGATATTAACAAAATAAAATGACTATGATTATCAAGAGTTCAGAGTACCTGATGTCGAATGAAGATTATACAAAATGTCCAGAGGAGATTTATAAAGAGGTGGCTTTTATTGGTCGTTCAAATGTTGGGAAGTCTTCACTGATAAATATGCTTACCAATAATAAGAGTTTGGCAAAGACATCATCAAGTCCTGGTAAAACGCAGAAAATAAACCATTTTATAATTAATAATCAGTGGTATTTGGTTGATCTACCTGGATATGGTTATGCAAAGGTTCCCAAAACATTGCGCGAGAAGTTCTCAACAATGATTACGGCCTATATATTTAATAGAAGTAACCTAGTTAATCTTTTTGTATTAATAGATAGTCGCATTCCTTCTCAGAAAATAGATATAGACTATATGTACTGGCTTGGAAGTAATGGGGTTCCATTTTGCATTGTTTTTACCAAAGCGGATAAAATTGGGGTTAATAAAATACAGCAGAATATTGATGAATATAAGAAGGTATTATGCGAAACTTGGGAAAACCTGCCACCTATTTTTGTAACCTCAGCAGATGATGGTAGGGGAAAGCTAGAGTTGTTGAATTATATTGAAAGTCTGGTTAAAACTAAATAAAAAAAGTCGGTTATTACCGACTTTTTTTATTGAAGTTAAATTTTATATCCTAGAAGAATGAACGACTTCTACGTACGTTTTCGCCAATGTTCATTCCGAAGATTATTTCCTGAGAACCAAAAGTGTATGAAGATAAATCACTGAATGTAAAGTCATATGCATAACCAAAATAATATTGATTGTGTTTAAAACCTATAGCCGTGATAAATGAATCGCCTGGACGAATTGACATTCCGAACCAGTAATCTTTATCATAATACATTTTAAGATTAATATCAAATTGAGGAGGAGTAATTTCTGTCATTTTCATTAACAAAGAAGGTTCAATTTGCAACTGTGGAGAGCTTGGGAAATCGAATTTATATCCTCCCATAACAAAATAGTGACGAACCATTTTATTTTCTTCAAGATTTCGATTTATCTTTAATTTTGATTGAAATAAATGAGCTCCTGTAATTCCTCCATAATATCTTTTTCCATA
>CAZOHR010000221.1:0-6487 GCA_964579045.1 uncultured Bacteroidales bacterium
TAGCCATTTGTGCAACTGTAGTTGCCATGTTCAAAGCCTTAGGAGAATTATAATAATCATATACAGGCTCAAAATTTAAATTATATTCTAAAAAAACTGCAAACTCTTGTGGATTTGCATAGGCAAATACAGTGTTACCCTGCACTTTGTCTATTGACAATTGCCTAGAAATTTCTCTAACCAAATCGCGATTTTCACATTTGAATGTAAAATAAAACTCCTCTCGCTGAGCTAGCTTTTCCTGAGCAAATTGCATTTCGGGACTAATAACCTGGCCAAATGCCAATCCTGAAAGTAATGTAAAAAACAATCCTAAAGTAAAATTTCTCATAACAGTAATTTTTAATTCTTTGTAAGTTTGGTAACAGTTTTTGTATTGTCTGAATATGTTAGTTCTAGCATATAAATTCCTGATGTCAATTTAGAGACATTTATCTCTTGCACAAATGCTGAAACTTCTGATATCTCAATTATTATTTTACCCGAAAGATCTAATAATCTAATTCCCTGAATTTCTTTATCACTTAACACAGAAACCATATTGAGTGCTGGATTCGGGTAAATTGAAAGCTCTCTAATGCCACAAGAATTAATACCAGTAGTTACAACTACCTGAGTAGAAAATTCATGCGAACCACAAGCGCTGGTAGCAGTTAGTTTTACGGTATAATTCCCATCCACTGCGTACTGGTGAACAGGATTTGCATCGGTGGAACTAGATTCGTCACCAAAATCCCAAAGATAGGAATCTGCAGCTGTTGACAGATTTGTGAAACTTGCAAGACCTCCTCCATCAATAGCATAGCTAAAGTCTGCTTCGGGATTTTGATTTACATAAACTGTTAACGGAGTACGTTCCGAGTAACAATCTGGCATTTTTATTTGCCAATCGTAAAAATATGCATAATATCTGTTACCATCGTTCCACCAAACAACATTGCTTTGTGTAATCGAAACTGCAGTACCAACATTGAAAGGATAATCAAAACTACTGAATATTCCTGTCGCTCCTCGATATAAAGCTAAAGATGCAGAACAACCAAGTTTTAATCCGTTTTCAATTGGCAAATTATAGTTTAGATTAACAGTTTGAAGCCCATCAGCGATTTCAAAGTCTTCGCTATATAAAATATCTCCGAGTGAGTTTTTCAAATATATTGTTCTGATACCAGGACCATCAGCATATACTTTTACGCTCTGGAGCACACATTCCTGCATACAGTTGAATAAAAGATAATTGTCCCCAGTAACATATTCTCCACCTTGAGAATTGTTTAGTTCTCCGCCAGAGAATTCTGCTCCAGTATAAACTTCTTGAACGTAATATGTTGTGTTTTCATTAAGCACTGGTGTTCCAAAGTTATCAGCGGTATGGAATGGTTCTTGGTCTGTAGGTGAAAAAAACCATTGATAATCGCCAGGCTGAGGCAATTCTATCAGCACTGATCCTGAGGTTTCACAAATTACATAATCAGAAAGCCCATCGAGTTCAGATAAACTAATATTTATATACTCGGTCTTTACAACTGAATCCTCTCCATGTTCATTTTCTGCAAACAACTTAACAGTATAAAGTCCATTTTCGCCATAAAAATGTGATGGATTTTCTTCAACAGAGAATGTACCATCCCCAAAATCCCAATTGTAAGTTGTAGATATTGAAGCCTCCGAAGTATTAATGAAAACAATTTCAGGGTTACAACTTGTACTCAGTGTAGAAGAAACAAAATCGGCAGTTGGAGCAATAGCTTCAAGATTTGCAAGTTCTACATCAACTATTTCAGTTGCATAATCTGTTATCGATACGTCTATTGTTTTAGATTTGTAACCCGCTGCCGAAAACGTCACCGAGTAATTCCCAGCTTTGAGCAAACGATAATAATCACCATGCTCAGGAAAAGAATATACATGAGAATTCAAAAAATCATAACCATCAATAAAAACCATAGCTTCGAGAGGTTCATGTGTAATTGAATCTGTTACAATACCACGAAGCCCATAACTAACTTGCTGCAGATAATTAAGTAAAGCATTTCTGTTATAACCCCAATAATCTGGCAAAAGCTCAGAATCTACTAGCTTTACAGAACTAAGTTCCATGGTAACTTCTTTGCAATTATGATAATAGTTCATATAATCCTGTCTTGTTCCAATTGCTTGATACCACGCGTAGCCATTAGTTACACCGTTATCCTCATCGGTTAAATAAGACGAAGAGACTTCGTGCACAGTATCTGCATACTCACGGCATACTAAAACCCACCAGTCGTTATCTGCAGGCAAAATTGGTTCTGTATCGTAAGGATAATTCAACAATTCAGCACCGGCATGGCTATTACCAGACATTACAAAATTTCTAGAAGTTGCATAATCCATAAACAATTGAGTTTCAATCGCATATTCATTATCGTCGGGATGTGCTCCTGCCGAAAAATCATGAAAATTTCGATTTAAATCAATATCTTGGGAATTATTGCGTCTTGAATCGGCAATGCTACTATTTCCTCCGTAATAGGTTCCATCTGGATTTGCAAAAGGATTTATATATATCTGTATCCCATCCACTAAATTTGTAATTTGTGGATCCGTTCCATAATTATCAAGCAATTCGGCAATTAATCTAAGAAAAAGCATTCCACCAATTAATTCATCACCGTGCATCTGACCAGTATAAAGAAATTCTGGTTCTGCTTCGTTTACAGTTACATTATCAGAAATTTTTACTACTAAAATCAATCTACCATCCCCTGAATAGCCGATTGTGTCTAATGAACAAATTTCAGGATAATCAAAAGCAAACATCTGCATCATCTCCACATAAACCTCATAAGTAGGATATCTATCCCAGTCAAGCATTTCTGCAACTGTTGACGCCATATTTAGTGCTTTACTTCTATCGTAATAGCTTTCAACCAACGAATATTTCTTCCCCGATAATAGAAATTTTTCAAACTGCTTCCGATTTGCATAAGCTAAAACGGTTTCTCCGTTATAAGAATCAACCGACATAATCTTCACAAAATCCGAAATCTCATCTGGATTTGCATCAAATTGAATATAAACTTCTCCTCTTCTCTCAAGAACAGACATTGCATCATTATCGTTCAAAACCTGACCAAATAAGGAAATGTTAAGAAACAAAACTAAATAAAACAGTATAAATTTTCTCATTTTGACTTTATAAATAACAATGTCTAAATTTAAGCAAAATAAAAATAACATCAGTCAATTAATGTCGTTTTTTATGACAGCGACGAAAAGACGCATAAAAATAAGTTTTGGTTGAGAGAAAAGTCCATCAAATGTTAAATTTTCTTAATAATAATATAAAAATAATATTCTCGCTTTGATGGTCAATTAAAACAACTAAATTTGTAATAGAAAATTCGATTTATGATTAATTCCGTCGTTATATGTGGTTCGGGAAATGTTGCATTCCATCTTGTAAGAGCTTTTTCATCAACTGGCATAATAATTAAACAAATATATGGCAGAAACACAAGCAGTGGAAACGAGCTTGCAGACATTGCTAAATGCTGCTTTACCAACAATTTACTTAACTTAGAAACGGATGCAGATGCTTATGTTTTTGCAATGAATGATTCGGCAAATACGGAGTTAGCAAAACATATAAAAACTAAAGATGATGCAATATTTTTACATACGGCTGGCAGCTTAAGTATGGATATTTTTCAAAACAAAACTAAAAACTACGGTGTATTTTATCCGTTTCAGACTTTTACTAGAGAGATTGAAACCGATTTTTCTAAAGTTCCGATATGCATCGAAGCATCTAATTCTGAAACACTTGACTCAATTATTAGTCTAACAGAAAATTTATCATGCAAGCATTATATTTTAAATGAAGAACAACGTAAAATACTTCATATCTCGGGAGTTTTTGCAAGTAATTTTATGAATCATTGTGTGTTTTTAGGCGAGAATATTCTTCATAGCGAAGGCATTCCTAAAGAAATCATAAGACCATTGCTAGAGCAAAGTTTTTATAAGATAATTAATCATTCTGCATATAAGTCCCAAACTGGGCCAGCACTACGAGACGATAAAATTAGTATGGAAAAACATCTCAATTATTTGCAAAATGACGAAAATTTATCAGATATTTACAGATTATTAAGTGCCAGTATATTTAACACATACGATAAGAATGAGAAATAATCTTAAATCCCTTAATTTCAAAGAAATGTTGAAAAACACAGAAGCCCTCTTCTTTGATATTGATGGGGTGTTATCATCATCTGTTGTAAATATTGGCGAACGAGGAGAGCTTCTTCGCACGACAAATGTAAAGGATGGCTATGTTCTTAAATATGCATTACAAAAAGGAATTATTATTTGCATCATTTCTGGAGGCCTAAACGAATCTGTCAAAATGCGCTTCGAATCTCTTGGCATAGCAGACGTTATTATCGGTAGTAAGCGAAAAATAGAAGATTTTAATTATCTGATAAAAAAACACAAACTAAATACTGACAAAGTTCTCTATATGGGAGACGACATTCCTGACTATGAAGTTATGCAATTAGCAGGCATTCCTTGTTGCCCATCGGATGCAGCAGACGAAATCAAAGAAATTTCTATCTACATTTCGCCATGTAAGGGTGGGGAAGCTTGTGTAAGAGATATTACAGAGCAAGTCTTAAGAGCAAAAGGTTTGTGGATGGATGATGATGCTTTTAACATGTAACGAAAAGACATAATTTAATTAACAAAGCGAGATTTAAAGTCTATTAACTAAAACAATTAAGATGAGTGCATTTTTCAAGCTGATTAGATGGAAAAACATTTTAGTGGTAGCACTTACAATGTTTGCAATGAAATATGCGATAATCGAACCCGTATATGCTTTTTATGGAATAGAAATAGGATTTTCGAAAACAGGATTCATGTTTCTTGTCGCTGCTGCAATGTTTTTAATGGCGGGTGGCAATGTTATTAACGACTATTTCGACCGGAAAGCAGATTTGATAAACAGGCCAAAGAAAGTGCTAGTGGGATTTCAGATAAAACGGAGACAAGTGATGCTCATGCACTTAATGCTTAACATTTTTGGTATTATCTGCGGTTTTGTTGCCGCTTGGTTTACCGGAAAACTTTGGCTTGGCTTTTTCTTTGTGTTAATCACATTTTTACTTTGGTCGTATTCTTCGAAATTGAAAAAGAGAATTATCGCTGGGAACTTTATTGTTGCTATACTCACAGCTTTTATCCCACTAATTGTTGGAATAACCGAATATTATGCCTTTGAAAGATCTATTCCAGAATGGACAATCAATAGTGTTCATGCAATCAAGATTAGCTTCCAAACGATTATCGGATTTTCAATCTTTGCTTTCATCTTAAATTTTATAATGGAGATAATTAAAGATTGTGCCGACTTTGAAGGAGATCTCGAAACTCAAGTAAAATCAATCCCAATAGTTTTTGGCAAGAAGAAAGCTAATATTATTATCAGCGTATTGAGTTTTTTGACCATCTTGCTAATTCTTGTTGTTTGGCACGGTTATTTTTCACATTTGCTTTTCTTCAAAGATCAATTGTTTAGCAATTTTTACATCTACAGCATGATAATTTTCCCTGTAGCGATAATTACTTTCAGCTCATTATGGGGGACAAATAAGAAAAAATACTCAATTCTAGCAAATCTTACAAAATTTGCAATGGTTACTGGAGTTATTTACAGTTTAATTTTTAGTTTTGCAGTCTATGGAAGCATCTAAAAATGTAAAACCTGGCTATAAAATATTACTTGCATCAGCAAGCCCGCGACGACGCGAGCTCATTGCTCAACTCGGATTCGATTACTCGATTGTTAAAGCTCCCGACACCGACGAGATTGTTCCAGAAGACCTTTATCGCGAAGATATTGCAATTCACTTAGCAAAAGAAAAATCGGAATCTTTTACAAATCTAAAGGATGATGAAATACTAGTAACTGCTGATACAATTGTGTGGATTGACGGAAAGGTTTTAGGAAAACCAATAGATTATTCAGATGCATTTGAAATGCTAAGTCTTCTAAGTGGAAAAGAGCATTATGTAATAACTGGTGTTTGCCTCAGATCGACAAAAAAAACTGTAACCTTCCATGCCGAAACAATGGTGAGATTTGCAAAATTAAGCGACGACGAAATCAGATTTTATATCAATAACGACAAACCTTACGATAAAGCCGGTGCATACGGGATTCAGGAATGGATAGGCAAAATCGGCGTCGAACACATTGAAGGTTCATACTATAATGTTGTTGGATTGCCAGTGCAAAAATTATATAGAGAATTGATTAAATTTTAATAAATACAATTGCACCCACACATTGCATTATGTGGATACAATTGAAATAAAAAAAGAAATATGAAAAAAATAACCTTGCTTCTAGTTTTAAACTTTGCTTTAATCTCAACAATCTTCGCCGACGAAGGCATGTGGATTCCAATTCTCATGGAAAAATACAACTTCGAAGACA
>CAZOHR010000222.1:0-3666 GCA_964579045.1 uncultured Bacteroidales bacterium
CTTTCTTCGTATTCTGCTTGGAATACGTTTTTATTTGTGATAGAATAATCATAAGTACCTTCTTCAATATATTCAAAAACATAGTCACCAGCAGCATTTGTAACACCATTAAAAGTAACAACTGCGTCAGTAATTACTGCGTTAGCTTCATCTCTTACATCAAAAGTAACAGCATAAGCTTCGATTACAAAAATAGTATATTCAGCAGTTTTAACTTGTAATTCAGCGTCAGTTACTTCAAATTCATAAACGATTTTTGTTACTCCACCAGTAAAATCTTCAACAGAATTATCTGCTGTAAAAGTGTAATCAAAAGTAGTAAGTTCAGCATATCCTGTAGGTTCTGTAAGTGTTACAGTTGTAATATCATCAAGACCTGAATAAATGTACTTGGTGATTACTATATCGCTAATACCAGCTTCTGCTGCAAAAGTAATATCCAAATTCAAATCATAATTTGCATCTGTAGTAAAGTCAACGATTCTTGAAACGCCACCTTCCCAAGTAACTGTAGGAAGAGCATACTCTTCATTACAACTGTTAAAAATAACCACTGCGGCAAATACTGCCAATAAAATCGATAATTTCTTCATAATTTTTTATTTTTTTAATTAAACATAGAATTCTATGTGACAAAAGTAATAAATTTTAAAACACTCAAACAAATAATACAAAAAAATGTTCAACAAATGTATAAATTACACAAAAACAAGACTAAATGCATATTGTACTATGTTGTTGAGAATTGTTAAATTAGTAATTAAAAATCTCCTTAAGACTTAATTCCTTAACGGTTCCATAGCTTTTTAATAGTTCGAAATCAATTTTTTCTTTATTGCCTACAATTAGAATATCATAACTTTTCCCTTTTACATGTGAATTAAAAAAAGCATTAATATCACTGAGGCCTAAATCCTGAATTTTATCATAATTGTCTTTTCTGTAATCATAGTCAATTCCAAGCTTTTTATTTGCTTCGTATAGCCAGAAAATTGATTCTTTAGTAATTCGTTGTGTATTTACTTGTTTTATTATTGACTCTTTCGAGTTTGCGAATGCTTCGTTAGATTGAGCTAACTCGTTTAACAAGCCAGTAAGAGCATCGAGAGCTTCTTTCATTTTGTCGGGTTGAGTGCTTAAAAACCCTGTAACATAGTTTGACTTTCCAAGCTCACCTGCCTGACGGTAACCTGCAGAACATGAATAAGCCAAACCTTTTGCCTCACGAATTTCTTGAAAAACAATGCTTGACATCGAACCACCATAATACTCGTTAAACATTGCTGCTTCTGGCATAAGTGCTTTGTCAAACTTAACATCCTTCGATACTACAGCAATCATGGCTTGAACCATATCATAATTAACAAAAAGAATTTCGGGTTTTTCGAATTCGAGTTCAGGATAAAGAGTAGGAGAAGGAATTGATTTATAACTACCCGATACGTTGTGATTTTCTTTTATTAGAGCAGTAACTTTTGAAGATTCACGTGGACCATAATAAAATATTTTATGCTGATAATTTAATAAGTCTTTTATTAGTGTTATCAGATCTTCTGGATTTATATTTCTTAATTCTTCTTCGGTTAGAATGTCTGTAAATGAGGATTTTTCGCCATACAATGAATAATTGTAAAGCCCACTCCATAGTATTGTGTTTTTGTCAAGTTTACTATTGTTTCTTGATTTAATTATTCCATTAACATAATCGTTATAAACTGTTTTATCGGACTTTACTCCTGCAAAGATTTCTTCCATGAGTTTTAAAGCAGGTTCGAGATTCTGGTCAAGTCCAGAAATGTAAACTCGGCATTTATCTTCGCTCGAAAAAACATTAAAGGTAATTCCCAAACGATACCATTCTTTCATAAGATCATCGAGAGACTTATCCTGTGTTCCTAGATACTTTAAATAGTTCACAGCAATAGGCAACATCTTGTTGTGAGCTCTTCCCATATCAAAAAGGTAGTACAAGCTGAACAGTTCGTTGACATTGTTTTTGATATAATTAAATTCTAGTCCGTTAGCTAGATTTTCGGTATATATTTTTTCTTTAAAATTGATGAATTCGGGTGAGAATGCTGTAGGTTCCATCGTTTTTAAATTTTTCACAAAGTCAGATTCTGCATTCCTATTAATACTTAATGCTGTAATTTCAGGCTTCTCGATATGGAAAATATTTTCGTCAACCCCCATCTTTTTATAAACGACAACATAATTTTGGGTAAAAAATCCATTTGCAAAATCCACAAGGTCTTTTTTTGTGATTTTCGATAAGTCATCAATTTCGTAAACCCAGTTTTCCCATGGTTCGCCGCTAATAAAGTTGCTCACAAACGAATAAGCAACATTATTTCCTTCGACATCTTTAATTCTGTTCAATTTCATGTCGTTAATAATTGCTTCGAGGAGCCATTCATCAAATTCTCCATTCTTAATTTTTTCTAGTTCAGCCATCAGGAGTGCCTCAACCTCTTCTAAGCTTTGTCCATCACGAGGAGTTCCGCCCATCTGAAACATTCCGTAATCATTCATTGCCCATCCATATGCATAGGCCGACATTACTTTTTGTTTTTTTACCAAATCCAAATCCATTAAACCAGCTTTGCCATTTGCCAAAATTTCGCCGATAAGCATAAAGTAATCAGCTTCTTTGCTCTTATTGTTTGGAGTGCGGTATGCAATAGAAACAGATTCGCGTTCTGGACCAAGAATATCAAATTTTTGTACCGATGTTACTGGTTTTTCTTCTGGACTTTTAAATTCAGGAACTGCTGGATTTGCTTTTAGGCTTCCCCAATGTTTATCAATAAGTTTTACTGTTTCTTCCATGTTAAGGTCGCCCGATAAACAAATTGCAATATTGTTTGGGACATAATAATCTGCTTTAAACTTCATAATATTAACCATCGAAGGACTTTTAAGATGCTCTGCTTTTCCAAGAACCGAAACTCCGTATGGATGATTCTGAAATAGTGTTGACATGATTTTTGAGCTAACTTTTCGTGAATCCTTGTCCTGGCTCATGTTAAACTCTTCGAAAACAGTTTCTAGTTCGGTATGAAACAATCGAAGTACTAGATTCTCAAATCTTTCGCGTTCGGTTATAAGCCATCTTTCGGTTTCATTTGCTGGAATTTCGTTAACATAAACAGTTTCTTCGTACGAAGTCCAAGCGTTAGTTTTACTTGCACCCAAAAGTGAACAAATTTTGTCGTATTCGTTAGCAATTGCATAAGTTGAGGCAATTTGAGAAATACTGTCTATTTGTTTATAAATTCTGTCTTTTTCTGCTGGATCTGTTGTTGCACATCGTTTCTCGAACAACTCAGATATTTCGGCAATTAATGCTCCTTCTTTTTCCCAGTCTTGAGTTGCTATTTTGCTTGATCCTTTGAACATCATGTGTTCAAAATAATGAGCCAGACCGGTAGTTTGGCGTGGATCATTTTTTGCTCCAGCTCTTACTGCAATAAAAGTTTGAATGCGAGGTTGCTCTTTGTTTACAGCAAGATAAATTTTAAGACCGTTTTCTAATGTGTAAATTCTGGTACTCGATGGGTCGCCTTCAACATACTCATATTTATACCCGTTAATATCTGTTGCAGTTTTTGTACGTGTTACATTGTCTGCAGTTCCTGTCGTTGTTTGCTTTACGGCACATGCTGC
>CAZOHR010000222.1:3676-6458 GCA_964579045.1 uncultured Bacteroidales bacterium
CATAATAATCTGTTTTATTTTAAGGTTATAAAAATAGAAAAAGTTTTTGTATCAAATGAGATTTTTTATTAATCCTTGTCTCAAAAAAGAAAATACTGCATACTGTAATAAAAAAACAGCCGGAGATAACTCTCCGACTGCAACGAACAAGATGCCAAACCCTCTATAATTTGACAAACTTAGATTTGAGTTCTTTATCAGAAGACGTAATAATTCGGAAATAGTATTCTCCAGGTGCCCAATTTTTTACATCAATTTTAATTTTATCGGCCACCATATTTGACTTGTAAACTATTTGTCCTTTGATATTGTAAATAATTAAGTCTTCAATTATTTCTTCTGCAACAAAGTTTATTTCTGAAGTAGTAGGAATAGGATATACGCTAATGTTTACTGATTCGGGAATATCAACATACTCACAAATTTCAAAGTGAATATACATAGTATCGCCATAAAAACAGTTGTCATCGTTTGCAGAAAGCGAAACGAAAGTTTCATATTCTCCCTCATATTCTATATCAACGGATTCAGTTGTGTAAGAATTAGATCCAACCCACCATTCGTAAGTTATGTATGGGTATTCTATTTCGAGGTGAATTGTTTGACCTACACAAAGTGTAGAATCAGAAGGCCAGCCAAATCCGTTATCAGGATAATCAATTACAAGCAAAGAATCTACATCTGAGCAGCCCTGTGCATTTGTAACGGTAAGATAATATAAGCCTTCGGCGTAAGTAACAAAATGTGATGATGTCTGCCCATCCGACCATTCGTATGTGTCGAAACCTGCTGGGGCATTATAAACTGCAGGCCAGTCGGCGCAACGATAGATTGTATCGTAAATATCAATATTGGGCGAAATTCCGGTAATAATTATAGTGGTATTTGCGGAATCGGCACAGCCAATATTATTATATGCAAAAACTGCTACTTGGATGTTCGTTGAGCTAGGCAAAAAGCAATGTGGACCAGCACCGTTAAATATTATAGTACTGCCGTCAAAAATCTCCCATATAATATGATCAAGATTATCGAATGTGCCGCTATAGTAAAGACATAATTCATCACCTGAACATGCAGCCCCAGATGCAGCTATTGCTGCGGCTGGAACAATTGAAATATCTGTAAACAAATGATTCGATTCTGCTGTTGGTGATGTCGAACAGGACAAATCGCTGGTTACAATGCAGTAAATTTCTTCGTCATCAATCCAAGAATAGCCTAAGTACGTTGGTGAATCACTACCTACAGGCACTCCATTTCTAAACCATTGATAAACTGGATTCAATCCGCAATTTGTTGCCATTGCTGTGTATTCAATAGTGCTGTAAGTGCAAACTGGCGATGATTGGGAGCTTGAAATAACAACCGACGGTGTAAGCGATCCAGATATCGCTGGACTATAGAACCAAGCAGTATCGTAACAACCATGAACATCGTAAGCATAAGCCCAAATGTCGATATAACCAGCAACTGGAGTGTAACAATGAGGTCCAGCTCCCATAAAATTAGTTATTGGGCCACCTTGACTTACTCCCCATTCAACATGGTCGAGACCTATTGTTTCTCCTGAATATTCGAAGCATACATCTTCGCCAAGGCAAAAACCACCGCTTAGTATTGTCATTGCAGAATTTGGAGGTGTAGAAACACTAATTGTAATTGTGTTTGACTGAGCACTCGGAGATGTTGGACACATATAATCTGGTATTACAACAACATAAACTTCGTCGCCATCTGTCCAACCGGCATGTGAATAACCTGAAGAATTTAATCCCACATGAACTCCATTAAGATACCATTCATAATCTGGACTAGCTCCGCAATCAACTGCTACGGCTGCAAAGTCAATATTTGTTTCGACGCAAACTGTTCCTGATGGTAATTCGCTAATACTTACCGATGGAGTAAGCTGAGGAATAACCGTATAAAGAATTGTATTAGATGTTGCTGTTGGCACTGCAGGACAAATATAATCTGAAGTAACAATAGCATAAACATCATCTGTAATGAGATCAAAATTATGACTAAAGTTTGTATTGTTTACTCCCTGAGCAATTCCATTAAAATACCATTCAATTGTTGGATTTGTACCCGCATTTGAAACTACGGCTGTAAAATTAACTTCTGTGCCAGCACATAAAGGATTTGAGCCATCACCCGAAATTGAAATAGTTGGGGTTAAAATAGGATCGACAGTTATTGTAAATACAGAATCAAGAATTGTTTCGCAAAGAGTTACTGGATCAGTAGCATAAATGATAAATTCGCAAGTAGAATTAATCAAATCTCCACCAATAGAAATTGGTCCGCCAGTGCCTGCTGTGGCTATTCCGTTCCATGAAGATAATGTGTTGTTCCAAACTCGGTATTGGATTCCAAGTTGCGAATTAAGAACATTAAAATATGCCAATCCTGAGCCACAATGATGGTCTGAGCCTTGAACCTCAGCGTTAATTTCTGGAAACTCATCAAGATAGTTTCTCAAAATATATTTATCCTGATTAACGCACATTAAATCGTCCATAATTCCATCAAAATATCCTGATGTAGGAACTGACGAAACTGCTGCTGGAACTGACGGCCCTGCAAATGTCCAGTATCCTTGGAAAGTCAAATGACTAACAGGTGTTGCAACCTGAACAGTTTCAGCACCTCCGTCAGTTTCCATCAAAATTCCTGTGCCGTGTGCAATTAGTACACTGTGCCAGTTGCCATCGTTATATGAAGAGACTGTTGATATTTCGGCGGGAGTTCCTGCATTGCTAATCCAGAAATGAAG
>CAZOHR010000223.1:0-6450 GCA_964579045.1 uncultured Bacteroidales bacterium
ATTCCTTACATACTGAATTTATTTCGAGTTCCTTTTCTTTAAAAATATTAGATATGTGAAGAGTAATATTATTTCTCGAGGTCTCAAAGAGTTCAGCCATTTGCACCTGTGTTAACCACACAGTTTCATCCTCAAGCCTGACTTCAATCTTTGTTGCGGAGTCTTCGTTTTGGTATATAATGATTTCGTTTTTCATATGGGACTTGTTGCCTAAGTAATAGTTTGCCTCAAAATAGCTCCAGAATTTTGCAATAGGTAAAGTTAGGAAAAGTTTTAGAAAAGTAGTGGTTTTTGTAAAAGATTTTCGTAACCTATGTAAGGACAACAAGAAGGCCAAGCCATTTTATGTCCGACATACGTGCACCAGCTTGTGTTATTCCGAAACAGTTAGCTTTGGGTGACTACTCGTAATTACCTTGCTGATTTTAAGAAGCATGGTAATTACGAGCCTCAATAAAGACAAAGTTATCCCCCAAAACCAGCAGAACTCCAAAAAGAAAGCAATTAATCAAACATCACCTTTCCAGTTGGCCAGTCAATAGTGAAGGGAAATACTTCTTCCGCATAAAATCGCAGTTCCGTCACTTATCAAGCAATTCATACGCTCGTTTCGTAAGGAGTTAGCATAAATAAGCTACTACAGATTAAAAAATTGTTTTATATAAACTAGTTTCCTAAAAAATTTGTATTATTACGCATTATTTTAAAACCAATTTCGATGAAAGTTTACAATTTAGGTGGTAAAGGTACTCTTCTGGATCAGTTTATTTCAGAAATTCGTGATCATCAGATTCAGCAGGATAGACTTAGATTTAGAACAAATCTTGGCCGTGTTGGTGAGATTATGGCGTATGAAATTAGTAAAACTCTGCCATTTATTGATGAGGATATAACAACACCTTTAGGAATTGCAACTGTACCAACACTTAAAGAGCAACCTGTTTTAGCTACTGTAATGCGTGCGGGTTTGCCATTTCATCAAGGATTTTTAAATTATTACGATCATTGCGAAAGTGCATTTATTGCGGGATATCGCAAATATGCAAAAAGTGGTGAGTTTGAAATTAAAATTGATTATGTATCTGCTCCACCATTGGATAAAAAGATAGTTATTATTAATGATCCTATGCTTGCTAGTGGCGGCAGCATTGAACTTGCTTTTAAAGGATTGCTGAATTATGGAACACCTAAGCACGTTCACATTGCTGCAATAATTGCCAGCAAGGATGGACTCGACTATATAGAAAGAGTTTTGCCCGAAAGTATGATTACTGTATGGGTAGGTGCAATAGATGATGAACTTACTGTAAAATCATACATAGTTCCAGGACTTGGAGATGCTGGGGATCTTGCTTATGGCAGAAAAACAGCTTTATAAGGACAACAATTAGCAGTCTAGTCTACTTATTTGGATCGAGTAGGAATCTTGCTGTAGTACGGCTTCTTTGTTCCATAAGGACTTTTTTACCATCTATCATCTTGTGAATGGAATCCTCGTCATAATATCTAATTGTAACTAGCTCTAATCCAGTATTGTATTTAACATAAAATTCCTTTTGCAATTCCTGAATAAGCACATCAAAATTTCTATTGTCACCATCAATAGAGGCCGAAAAGCTGATTGCAGCATTTTGAGTTATGTTTACCTTTGCTTTATATTGTGCGAAAAGTCCAAAAATTTTACTCATATTTTCTTCAACAATAAATGAAAAATCTTTGGGTGAAATCGAAATTAGTATCTGATTGTCTTTGAGAATATAAACAGGAATAAGTTTTAATTTATAATCTAGTTTTTTAATTACAGTCCCTTCATCTAGGGGGTTTAAAAATGATTTTACGTAAAGGGGTATGTTTTTATTTTCGATTGGTTTAATAGTTTTTGGGTGGATTACTTTTGCGCCGAAAAATGCAAGTTCAATTGCTTCAAGATATGACAGAACATCAAGTTTTTTTGCAAATTCAAAACAAGCAGGGTCTGCATTCATAATTCCAGGTACATCTTTCCAAATTGTAACACTTTCAGCGTCAAGAAGGTAGGCTAGGGCAGAGGCTGAATAGTCGGAACCTTCTCTACCTAAGGTTGTCACTTCTCCTTTTATAGTTCTCCCAATAAAACCTTGAGTGACGCCAATGCCTTTTATATTTTTAAAAACATTCTGTACTGGAACAAGCGATTCCTGCCACAAGATTTTTGCATCACGGTGGTTTTCGTCGGTATAAATTACAGTTCTGGCATCTATAAATGTGTTCTGTATACCCTTGTAGTTGAGGTACTCACTGAAAATTAAAGTGCTTAGCATTTCACCATAACTAACAATACTATCGTATACAAGGTCGTAGTTTGGTTTGGGAGGTGATGCAATAATTCGTTTTATTTCGTTGAAATAAATCTCTATTCTTTCAGAAACAAAATCGGAATGGTTTTCAAATGCCTCAGAAATGTATTTTAAATGAGCACTGTGAATTTCATTTAAAATATTGTTTTGTTCTCCAGATTTATTGAAATATGAATTTACCAGCTTCTCTAGTGCATTAGTTGTTTTGCCGATTGCTGATACAACAATACACAAATTGTCTTTTTTATTAATTATTTCAATAATATTGTTGAGCGCTTGGGCATCTTTTACAGACGCTCCCCCAAATTTAAATATCTGCATTTTTATCTATCTCTTCTGTTTTGATTTCAGCAATTTCGGCAGCTCTCTCTTCTGCTGTCGTCATATTGTGCGTTAAGTGCTGAATAAATTTATATTGATACAAAAACTCCTTTGCAATAACTCTGATTACTGTGTATCCAGGAATTGCCAGCATCATGCCCAAAATACCATATAGGCTACCAGCTACAATGATAACAAAAAATATTTCTAGAGGATGAGCTTTAACGCTTTTTGAATAAATCACTGGTTGGAATACCGTATCGTCAATTAACTTGGTAACTCCTATCACAACTAGAATTTTAATGAGCATCGGCACAATCTCGGCACTAAAGTCGAGTTGTAGATTCGCTGTTACAAAAAGAAGTATGCCTATTGCTGCGCCTATCCATGGTCCGATATATGGAATTACGTTTAATATTCCCGCAATTAATCCGATTAGTAGAGCTAGATTAAATTTAACTCCAATAAGGTAAAGTCCAAGAGTAAAGAAGAATATCATTAATGCGGTTTCGAGGATTATCCCAAAAAGATATCGTGCAATTAGTTTTCTTATTGCGGCAAGCACATTCTTTGTTCTTTCTTCATATTTTACAGGAACAATCATCAAAACACCTTTGTCGAACAGATCTTTATCTTTCAAGAAAAAGAAACTTGTAAAAGTTATAACAAAAACGGACATAAGTAAATTGACGGCTGTTCCTCCAAGGTCATTAACAAAAGTTCCTATTGAAGAGAAGTTAATAACAGAAGAAACTCTTTCAATTACATAATCTTCGGTTGAAAATTGGGGTTGATTGATTATGGGTGTTTTATGAATAAAATCATCTATGCTTTTAATTGGTTTTTCAAGTCCTTCCGATACAGCCTCAATATCTATTGACTGAAATTCAGTTAACTGATAGACTACAAGTGGAGAGACTAGCTTTATCACCATAAAAATTGTGAAGTACATCAGAGAGAGGGTAATCAAAGAAGCCATCCATGTTGGCACTTGCAATTTCCGTAATTTAAATCTTCTTATAAATTCAACGATTGGGTTTCCTAGCATTGCTATAAATGCAGAAATTAGAATCCAAACAATTACTTCTGTCAGATAAATAACAAATAACACTAGCAATGTAAGGCCAATAAGTCCGACTATATATTTTTTGTACTTTTCCATTTGTTTTTTTTTACGAAAGTAATCAAGATATAAATAAAAAAAACCGCCTGCTTAATATTTTTTTAAACAGGCGGTTTATTATAAACTAGTTTACAAACCAAATTCTTTCTTTACAGCATCGACATAGTCGAGTTTTTCCCATGTAAATAATTCAACTTCGATTTCTTTTTTGCCAGAGTATGGAGAGTCGAAATGTTTTGTGATAGTTACAGGAGTGCGACCAAAATGTCCATAAGCTGCAGATTCGCGATAAATAGGATTCCTGAGTTTTAATCTTTTTTCGATGCCAGCAGGCTTAAGATCAAAAATGTTCTTCAATCTTTTCGAAATTTCTGAATCAGACATATTGATTTTAGCTGTTCCATAAGTGTTTACATAAACGCCAACTGGTTCGGCAACCCCAATAGCATAGGCTACTTGGATTAGGATTTCGTCAGCAACACCAGCAGCAACCATGTTTTTTGCAATGTGACGTGCGGCATACGCAGCAGATCTGTCAACTTTTGATGGGTCTTTTCCGCTGAACGCACCACCACCATGAGCTCCTTTTCCACCATAGGTGTCAACGATAATTTTTCTGCCAGTTAGGCCAGTATCACCGTGAGGACCTCCAATAACGAATTTTCCTGTTGGATTAACATGCAGTGTGAAATCGTCTTTAAACAATTCCTGAATTCTTGAAGGTAAGCTAGCTTTTACTCTTGGAATAAGAATAGTTCTAACGTCTTCTTTGATTTTATTTAACATGCGATTTTCGTCTTGATCAAAATCATCATGCTGAGTAGAAATAACGATAGTGTCAATTCTCGAAGGAGTTTTATCATCGTTATATTCGATAGTTACCTGCGATTTTGAATCTGGGCGTAGATACATCATATCTTTGCCTTCGCGACGGATGTCGGCAAGTGCTTGCAACATTCTGTGTGAAAGATCCAATGGTAAAGGCATGTAATTGTCAGTTTCTGTACAAGCGTAACCAAACATCATACCTTGGTCACCAGCTCCTTGTTCTTTATGTAGTCCAGCACCTTCAACAACTCCTTGGTTAATATCTGGAGATTGTTCGTGAATAGTTGACATTACAGCACATGAATTTCCATCGAAGCGATATTCACCTTTTGTATATCCAATTTGGTTAACCACTTTACGTGCAACTTCCTGTACGTCAACATACGCGTTTGATTTAACTTCGCCAGCAACAACTACCAATCCAGTTGTTACAAGTGTTTCACATGCTACTTTTGATGAAGGGTCAAAAGCCATGAATTCGTCTAATATCGCATCCGAAATCTGATCCGAAACTTTATCAGGATGCCCTTCTGATACTGATTCTGAAGTGAAATAATAACTCATTATTACATAGTTTTAAATGTTAATAAAAGGATTGGATTTGGAGGATGAAGACCGAAACGATTTTTAGCATTTTTTTTTAAGTGGTTGCAAGCATCCAAATCCATCCACTAAAACAGTGCAAAAATAAAAAAAGTTTATGAGATATGGAAATAAAAAATATTTTTTTGATTTTATTTTCACAATGTGGTAAGCAAATAGAAAAACATGAAATGATTAATTGTAACTAGAATGTTTTATCTACTGTTTTTTTAGCTTTAAAATTTATCTCAACTAGTATAAATTTAATTGTATAAATTTTTTATTTTTGTGCCGAAATAAATACCAATTAAAATTATTCGTTATGTCAGGACATAGTAAGTGGTCAACGATAAAAAGAAAAAAGGGAGCAATAGATGCCAAAAGATCAAAGATTTTCTCAAAATTGTCGAAAGAAATCACCATAGCCGTGAAGGATGGCGGCGGATTAGATCCAGATTACAATCCTAGATTGAGAATTGCAGTGCAAAATGCCAAAGGAGTGAATATGCCTAAGGATAATATCGAAAGAGCTATAAAAAAAGGAGACCAGGATGGCGCAAACTTTACAGCATCTACATTCGAAGGTTATGCAGCCCATGGAATTGCAGTTTTTGTTGAGTGTTTATCGGATAATAATAATAGAGTAGTATCAAATGTAAGAGCTGCTTTTAATAGGTATAATGGAGCTTTAGGAACAAATGGTTCTTTAGGCTTTTTATTCGATCGTAAAGGAGTATTTGAGTTTGAGAAACCAGCATCGATGAACTTTGATGATTTGGAAATGGAATTTATTGATGCAGGCGCTGAAGATATTGAGATTGATGAGAATAATGTAACAATAACATGTGCCCTTGAGGATTTTGGAAATCTCAACAAGAAGTTTGAAGAGTTAAAAATAGTTCCATCAAGTACCGAACTTGAGAGAATTCCAAATGATACAAAAGTGTTGTCAGTTGATGAAGCTAAGGCTGTTTTACGACTTATTGAGGCTCTGGAAGACGATGATGATGTACAGAATGTATTCCATAACCTTGAAATGACTGATGAATTGGCTGAATCGATGGAATAATTTTAGGCTTTTGGCTTGTTAAGATGTTGACAATTAGCTTGTTACGCGACAAGCTAATTTTTTTTGCAAAAAACTAAAGAAAAATTTGCAGGTCAAAAAAATTATTTTTTTCTTTGCAGTCCCAAAACGAATTGGTTTACGGTCCGATCGTCTAAGGGTTAGGACGCCAGGTTTTCATCCTGGTAATCGGG